>CALUJT010000006.1 GCA_944321005.1 uncultured Atopobiaceae bacterium
GTCTACTTTTTGAACACGAGGGGGGAGGGACCTCTATGGTGCCTGAGCTGCAGATTCTCGAGGAGGGGCACCCCGCTGCGGATGCCTGTGACCAACTCTCGGTTGAGGCTCCCTGCACCCCGGGGAAGCGGGGTCCCAAGCGCAGGCGCTTCACCAAGACGCAGGAGTCCATCCTGCGCTACCTCGCGGGCGAGACGGCCCTCAACGGCGGCGTGAGCTGCACCAAGCAGCAGCTCGCCGATCTTCTGGGCAGAAACGTCAAGACCATCGACCGCTGCATGTCCGCCCTGCGCCGCCAGGGCCTCGTGGAGGCCCAGACCAACTTCGACGAGAACGGCGCGCAGGTCTCCAATACCTATCGAGTGACCCTGACGAGCATCCCGTAGCGGGGGCTAGTCCAACACAGCGCAAACGCAGCAGGGGTTAGAGGAACGCAAAGGCAGGATGGCTATGAGGAGTCGAATCGTAAGGGGACTGGCGGGCGCGGCGGCGGTGCTGCTCGCCCTTGTGGTCGCAGGCGTTGCCGCGGGCGTGCCCGCACGCGCGGAGGGACAGGGCCCGATAAGCGTCATGGGCATACCGCAGGTGCAGACCGAGGACGGCACGCGCTCGGCGGAGCTGTCGGTCTCGTTTGAGGAAACAGCGGAAGAAGTTGCGGCAGCGCTGGTGGAGGTCTCGTTTGATGAGAACGAGGCCGCGGCGCTGGACTTGGACGGGCAGCGCGTCTCCGTGGCGGATCTCGGCGGCGAGAAGGACGAGGGGGACGCAGGTGGCACGGAAGGCGCGCAGGGCATCCCCGATGCGGTTCTCGTCAAGAATTCCGATGGTTCTGCTGTACTGCGCCTTCTCGTCGAGAAGAACCAGGGCCCGCAGAATCGGACGCTCACGTTCTACGCGACGGACAGCGACGTGAGGATCGACGTCAACCATAAGCACGTTCTCGCGAAGACATATACGACCTCGGGGGAACAGCCCGACCTGACGCGGGATGCCCTGCTTGATGCCAGTGACGACAGCGTGACGATGCCCACGATGGAGGGCTTCGGCCTCATCGCCTTCACCGTGTACAAAGAGCTGCCCGCGGAGCTGATCGTGACGGCTCCGAAGGAAGCCGTTGCGATTGACGACGAGAACCCCGACGTCGACTTTAAGATTGACATCCAGAAATTCAACGGCGAGGAGGAGAGGAGCTACACCGTCGATATCGCCCTCCCCGAGGCCCTCATGCTGCCCGAGGGCGAGCTTGCCCTGAGGGACGATGGCAAGACCATCACCTGCGGCAATACCCGGATCGTCTCGCTCGGCCTTGTCGAAGGCGTGACCGCCTCTGACGTCGTGCGCACGGAGAGTGGCCTCTCCCTCACGCTCAGCGTCCAGTCCTCGAACCCCGCCCCCGTCGACGCCGAGTACCACCAGCTCTCCCTCACCGTGAGCGGCGCCGCCCTCGTGCGCACGCCGGACGCCATCACCGATGCCGAGATGACCCTCTCCGTCACGCCGCCCGACGAGGATGCCGAGCCCGTCACCGCAACGGCAACCATCTCCGCTGCGGAGGCAGACGCCCCCGGCGAGGACGGCTGGGACGTCAAGCCTGTCGACGGCGAGACCACAACCCTCACGCAGGTGGTCTTCTGGGCGGACAACAACGACGAGGAGGGCGTACGCCCGACGCTCGGCTGGGGGAAGGGTCAGCTCGCCCCGCGCCTCTTCTTCACCATCGACGGCGTGAGGCGCGAGCTCACCCCCGAGACCTGCGAGCAGTTCGGCATGACCATGCCCGAAAACAAGTCCACTGACGGGCAGGTGTCCCTCGTGCTTCCCAGCAAGATTCACGAAGTGGACGGGAGCGACAACGAGAACCCGGGTTCCGTCAAGGACGTGACCTGGTCGATCGAGCCGCCCGCGGAGAGTGCGATTCCAGACACCTATTCCTTCGTCAACGTGACCGATGCCAACAAGGAGAGCTACCCCTCCGTGGTCGGGCGCACCGGCTGGTACTTCATGCTCCGCGAGGACTTCACCCTGACGCTCGACGTTCGCCAGGGCCTCGCCGATCCGCTGAGCAAGGAGAACGTCAGAGGTCTTCTCGGCAACTTCCAGTTCGAGTGGACCTATGGCGGCACCATGGAATCTGAGATGCTCGGAAACCTGCTGACGAACAGCAACGCGGAGCTTTCCTACGAGGGCGGCAAGGTCACCGTCACGGGGCTCTGGAAGTACAACGTGGACGGCACTCCCATCACCTATCGCATCATGGAGGCCCCGGAGGGGGAGGACGCCCCCGCGGACGGCAGGCTCGACGGTTCCGTGGAGGCCGCGACCCTCGACGAGGATGACTGGTACCAGATCCACTACGTGAACAACGACGTCCCCAACTACGGCGACCGCACGGACGCCGTCTACAACGGCGGCACCCTGCGCCTGGTGCGTCAGGGCGAGACCACCTACAGCGCCACCAAGGTCTGGATGGACCCCCATAAGCAGGGCTATGAGGGAGACGGCCGACCGACGTCCTCGTTCACGCTCTATCGCTATCGCAACGGACAGTCCTACACCACGGCAACGCCCGTTCCCGACGTGACGGCAACCCTGGAATGGGTTGAGCCGGTCAACGAGGAGACGCTCGGTCACTGGGAGGTCGTCATCGAGGATGGTGAGGGCAACGTTGCCCAGCTCCCCGAGTACGACACCCAGGACGGCTACAGGTACATCTACGTTGTTCGCGAAACACTCTCGGGTAACAACGCAGGTGAGTACGAGCAGTTCTTCGGAGAGATAAATGTTGACGCGGACGGAAACGTAACGGAGACGCCCGACGACCTCAAAGAAGAGTGGGGCATCGACCAGCGCGAGGAGGGCAACGACTTCCTCTATAGCGGCGACACGCTCACCAACCGTCGCGAGAACATGGTGCCGGTTGCCGCTCAGAAGGTGTGGAAGGCTGCCTCTGCGCAGGACTCGCTCGAGGACCTTGTCGTGGAGCTCGAGCTTCAGTGCAGCGAGAAGTACTCGGACAATTCCCGAGTTTGGGAGAATGTTACGGATGACCAGGGCGAGCAGGTCAAGGGCTACATCTTCGACTTCTATGCCGAGAAGCGCGATGACACCCTGGCTGATATGCCGAGTATGCCCAAATATCGCGCCAAGGCTGACGGAACCATGGTCGAGCTCGAGTATCGCTGGATTGAGACGGCGGTGTGGTCTGGCATTACGGCAAATACCACGCAGGAGGTTCGTGACGAAATCGCTCAGGATAAGGGTGTGAAGCACGAGGTCAGCTATTCCGATTCCGATAATGACAAAAACAAGGGCACCGTCACAATTGGTAGCTATACCTACGCCGTTTCGAACGATAGGCCTGGTATCAACTCGTCCAGGGCAACCAACACGCTTGTGGACACGCTGAGCTACACCGTCACAAAGACGTGGAACTCCGAGAGCATGAAAAAGCACCTGGTTACGATTCAGATATTCCAGGCACTGACCGGGGAGGACTTCGACCTCGGGGAAGATCCCTACGTCACTTTTACAATGAACGAGAACGGCGTGCTGCAAAGCGAGGATAAGCACACTCCTGAAGGGGTGACGGTAGATCAGGGTGCGAACGACAGCTGGACGGCAGTCGTCAACAACCTTCCCCGCTACAACGAAGAGGGCCGCGCCTACGAATACCTTCTCCTGGAGAAGAACGGATTCCCCGTGTACGAGACATCCGTAGATGAGGACGGTAACTACACGACCAACGTAATTAACGGTGAAGGCGGAAAGGCCATCAGCTTCCTCGCGCGCAAGATTTGGCTTGACGAGAGCGATGTCCAGCACCGCGAGCCCGTGACGTTCACGGTACACAACCGTGCGACAAACGAGCCGCTCAAGCACGTAAACGGCGGCCTCTTTAAGTACACTCTGGGCGACGAAAAAAACCCGGGGTGGTATCTGGTCATTCGCATCGATGTGAACGATATCGATCAAGGCGACTTAAGTGAGGGTGATGAGGGGTACGTCGACAGCGTCGATGACATCTATCTCGTTGAGACCGCTGTTGGTGAAAAATGGCAGGATATAAGCGAATATACAGATTATGATAAGCTATATGGGGAAGACCCTGCGATAATCGTGGGGACTGCCACTCACCATCGATACCAAGTCTCGTATGACTTCTTAGCTGAAGGTTCCGCTGGCGGTATCGAAGGCACCTTCACCATCAGCAACCGACGCTTGGGCAACATCAACCTCACGGTCAACAAGACCTGGGTCGATGGTTCGGGTACCGTCGTGGGCAACCAGTCGCTGACGCCTGCCCAGCAGATTGCGCAGGAACTCAAGAATGTGTATAGGACCGAAGGCATCGTTCTCGCGCTTGCCTTCCGCCTTGAGCTTGTCGACGAGAATGCGGGAGAGATTACTTACACGGGACCGTTCAGTGACGAGGACACCGTCACGCTGGATGGCGGAGCCCCCGCTCCGATCTGCGGCGAGGACGGTGAAACTCCCGCCTCCTCCGAGCAGATAATCATTGGCCTCGAGAAGGGGGATGACGGGAGCCTAACGGATGTTATACGAGATAGCGCATACTTCTTCGGGCTGCCAAAGTACGACCAGTCCGGTAACACCGTTTCGTATACCGTTCGTGAGGTCTGGCTTAAGGTTGAGGGCAAAGGGGACAGCAGGAAGGTAACCGAGGTCTCGACAGAGGAGCTCAAGGGCTATTCGAGTGATCTGTATGACCTCTGGACGGACTACGTGGCGGAATCCGAGCTTATCTACATGCCCAACGTAGGTGACAAGTATCACAGCCTCGACGAACAGACGCTGAACGTGACTAATCGTAGGGCGGGTACCAAGACCGTTGTTTGGACCAAGCAATGGGTGGACGAGTATACGCAGGCCTCCAACCTCAGGCCCGATCTCTATCTTGACGTCTACCGGGTCGTACACGTCCCTGCCGGAGAGGACGATAAGGGCGACCGGCTTTACAAGCGTCAGATTCAGAAGGTGAATAGCTCCGTTACCTGGGATATGGCCGATACGAACAGATGGACGGCAACGCTATCCAACGTTGCCAAGTACGACAGCTACGGATACGAAATCTTCTACTACGCCGTCGAACGTACGGTCATGAGTGCTGGCGACTATGACTACCAGGCTGCCCAGTATTCTCTGGGCTCCGATAACACGTCCAAGAACCTAGGCACGCGCGATGAGCCGGCCAACGATGCCACCATCCTCAGCGCGACGCCCGAGGGAGACGTAGGTGACCGCGGCGCCTACGACCTTCTCGTCCTGGGAACCTCGGGCGAGGATGACACGGTCGAGAGCGTCGAGTGGGCCAACTCTGCCGACCAGCCCCAGGGCATCGGTACGTTTGGCAGCACGAGCAGCTACCCCAAGTACGCGCTCGTGGAGGGTGGTACCTTCACCAACGAGCTGGACGAGGACTACACCATCGAGGGCGTCAAGTACTGGAACAGCCTTCCCAACAACTGGCCCGTGGAGCGCCTTCCCAAGGTGAAGTTCGAGGTGTATCGCACCCCGACGGGCGAGAAGCTTGCCGATGATGCTGATTCTGTCGCCACCCTGACGATTGACTCCAGCCAGTGGGCCGACCTCAAGAGCGGCGACCGCTATCGGTACCTCATCGAGTATACAGGCGATAACACGCTTTCCGTCGAGAACGGCGTGCTCGTGTGCAGGGGTAAGGAAGGCGAAACGCTCCTGCCGCGCTATGACGATAACGGGGCGCTCTATCAGTACAGCGTGAAGGAGGTCATCGACTGGACGGGCACGGACTTCAACGACAATGACGATGAGGTGATTTTCAAGACCGCATCGAACGACTTCACCTTCACCAACACCTACAGCCCCACGACGGGCAGCATTGCGGTCAAGAAGTTCCTGCACCTTCCGATGGACGAGAAAGGGGAGCCGGAGGCATACCCGGCGGTCACCTTTGAGCTGACGCGCGAGCGCAAGAAGGCGAACGGGTCCGGCTACGAGAATGACCCGGCCTTTGCGAAGCAGACGAAGGTGCTGACCTCGGAGCAGGTCGAGAAGCTCTGGAACAAGGACGAAACGACGACCGCCGCCGTCAATGGCGGCGTGAATGAGGATGAGGGCTACGTCTACGGTATGCTCGTGTTCGATGACCTGCCGCTCTATGCTCCTGATGGGTTCGAGTATAAGTATGTCATCTGGGAGCGTACGGACTATCTCCAGGGCTATACCGCAACGTATGCCGAGGGGGATGCGAATAGTCCCGATGACGTGACCACTGAGTATGACTCGGAGACGGGCGTCACGGAACTCACGCCCTCCGTCATAGCCGATGGCGCCGTTGTGGCTCCGACGCTCACGTTCAAGGACCAGCAGCCTAATGATCCTGGGACCCATAAGGGTACATGGACCGCTACCAAGACCTGGGAGGACTTCGACTTCGACTTCCGTCCGACTACAGGCGAATTCGCGAAACTTCTCATCATCGAGCGTTACGCGCCCGCTCAGGGCGGAATCGGTGGCGAGGGTGCCATCTATCCGATGGATATCACGGAGTGGTTCGATATCGAGGTGACAGGTGACGGCGACGGTGACTCCTGGACCATTACGGTCACACCCAAACAGAACACGGTGCTTGAGAAGTACGCACCCAACGGCGCCGAGTGGCGCTATCGCCTCCGCGAGCCGCTGACCGATGGCAAGGACGGCGCCACACTCGGACGTCTTGAGCTCGATTCGAGCAATCCGAAGGCAGATAAGAACAACGTCTACACGCCCGATCAGTCCGACGGCATCTGGCCCACGGAGATTGGCTCGGAGGTGACGACGGGCAGCTTCGGCGAGCTCACGAACAGCACGCACTCGAAGGTCGACTACAAGAAGGTCTGGAAGGATGCCGAGGGCAATGCCATAACCGAGGACTTCCTGGGCACCGAACTCAAGGTGACGTTCCAGTTGCAGGTTCGCGAGAAGCGAGGGAAAAACTTCACCAGCTGGGAGAACGCCGGCGAGAACGAGATTGTTAAGGCCGCTATGGACGAGAAATGGTCTGACACGGTCGAGCTTACTGACAGGGTCAATGCCGGTGATGACGCCTGGTCCGGGTTCTTCGACGGTCTGCCGGGCGTAGCAGGGGAAGCTGATGCAACCACCGGTCACAAAAGCTACGTCTTCCTGCTTTATCGCGTCGTGGAGACGTCGGTAAAGTACGGGGACGTGACGCAGGGCATTACCTACGATACGAAGAATGACAGCGGGCTTGGAAATGAATTCGACTACATAGTTAGTGCCAACACGGGCCTCGTGAGTTCGGCTTCGTTTGTGCGTACCAACAACCTGAGCACGTCCACCAACACGCTCGCCACCACCTCCGTCTCGGTGACCAAGGTGTGGGATGACGGAGGCAACCAGTACTCCACGCGTTCCGGCGCGGATGGCCCCTGGACCTGGAGGGCCTGGTTCGTGCTCCAGCGCACCTCTGGCCAGGTGACGGAAGACTCCCAGTGGCAGAACGTCGCCGTGTTCGACGATCTCTACGGCAAGAACGGAGAGAGAGCCTCCTCCGATGACGGTAGGTGGTCGGCGACCATCTCCGGGCTGCCCACGGTGGATGCGAACAATGAGCCCTACACCTACCGCGTGCGCGAACTCGAGTACAAGGCGGATGGCTACAGTTCGGTCAATGACGTGGAGGATGCGGACATCGTGACCGATGTGTACGACAAGGACGGGTACTCCTACAGCACCACGTATGCCAGCGAGGACAACAGCTGGACGGTGACCAACTCTCTCGGTGATCAGGCCGTTGAGGCCGTCAAGGTCTGGAAGACGGGGAAGGAGAACGCGCCCGTCGCTTCGGTGGACTTCGAGCTCGAGTACAGCACCGATGGTGGAATCTCCTTTGAGGACGTGCCCTTTGTGTCGCAGGCAACAAGGACCGCCAGCGAGCAGAACAATTGGAAGGTGAGCTGGACCGGCCTGCCCACGACCATAGAGGGCGAGAGCGTGACGTACCGCGTGGTCGAGAAGACCGGCACGGGATGGGTGCAGCTGGGCTCTCCGACTACGGTAGCGAATGGCAACACCACCACCTGGACGTTCACCAACACGATCTCCACGTCCTTCTCGGCAGAGAAGAAGTGGAATCCCTTCGTTGCCAACGGGTCGTATCCGGAAGCGACTTTCAGGCTCTATCGCGTGACGGATGTAACGAAGGTTGGGTCAACGACCGAGGGGGAGGCCGTTGGCAGCAGCGTGACGCTCGACGGCGCGGTTGACGGCACCGAAACCGCGGCGTGGAAGACGACCTTCTCCAACCTGCCCAAGTACGATGCGAGCGACAATCTCTATCACTACTACGTGCTGGAGCTTGACGCTAGCGGCAACCCCGTCCCCCAGGACGGAGTCCTTGAGCTTGGCAACAGCCACTACATCGTTGGCTACGTGCACCAGGACAGCGGCACCGTCGTGACGAACACGGTTGCCGCGAGCACCGTCGCGGGAACCAAGACGTGGCTGGATGACGGCAACTCCGACGGCAAACGTCCCGGCAGCCTCACACTCACGCTTGAGCGCAGGCCTGAGGACAGCGGTGACGACGCGTGGGTGACGGTGAACGCCGAGCCCAGGTGGTGGAACACCGATACCGATACGGACTCGTGGAGCTATAGCTACGACGACCTGCCGCTCTATGACCCCGATGGCAAACAGTACGAGTACCGGGTGACGGAGACCGTGCCGGAGGGGTACAAGCTGAAGGAGCAGGATAACTTCTACTTCACCAACGTCCGCGCGGGCACGGTGACGGTCAACGGCACCAAGACCTGGGCGGAGGGCACGCGTGCTCAGAGGCCCAAGTACATCGATCTCAAGCTGGAGCGCTCGACCGACGGCAAGACGTGGTCGGAGGTGACGGATGGCGCGCTCACGTGGGACAAGAGCGGCAACCCATGGTCCTTCTCGTTCAGCAACCTCGAGCAGTTTGACGATCGGGGCGTCCGTTACCAGTACCGCGTGACGGAAGACGGCGTGCCCGATGGCTACGAGGTCCTCGACAGTGCCAACACCGATTCCACCAAGAGCTACAACATCACCAACTACCAGCTCGGCGGAATCACGATCGAGAAGGAGGTCGCGGGTAACCTCGGCGAGCGCAACCGTGACTTCACCTTTACGGTCAAGCTGAGCGGCACCTCATATGCCGGCACCAAGGCGGATGCCGTCAACGGCGAGTATGACGCCACGTTCACGGACGCGGACGGCGTGACGACGCAGGATACGGTGGCCTTCACCAACGGCGTCTCCGAGGAGCTTAGGCTCGCCGACGGCGAGTCCGTCTCCATCACCGGTCTGCCCGCGGGCCTTGGCTACGAGGTGACCGAGACGGAGGCCAACGAGAACGGCTATACCACCACGAGCACGGGGGCCGTGGGCACGGTGCCGGTGGGCGACGTTGCCGCGGTGCTCTTCCGCAACTACCGCCATTACAGCCCGACGCCCACCACGTCCGTGAGCGGCACCAAGACCTGGGTCGACGACGGCAACGCCGAGGGCACCAGGCCCGGCTCCCTCACGCTGAGGCTCTACCGCAGCGTGGAGGGCGGCGAGGAGGAGCTCGTTCACGCCACGCCCACGTGGACCAAGAGCGGCGACGTGTGGTCCTACGTCTACACCGGGCTCCTCAAGAACAACGAGGCCGGTCTTCCCTACATCTACCGCGTGGAGGAGGTCGTGCCGGAGGGCTATGAGGTCTCCTACAGCGGCAACAACATAACCAACACGCTCGTTGACGAGGAGGACCCGGACGAGCCCGACGATCCCGATGACCCGGATGAGCCCACGGACCCGGACGATCCCGACGAGCCTCAGGATCCGGACGAGCCCACGGATCCGGACGAGCCGAATGACCCGGGCGATCCGGATGAGCCCGAGGAGCCCGGGAAGCCCGAGGAGCCCGGGAAGCCCGAGGAGCCCGGGAAGCCCGAGGAGCCCGGGAAGCCCAACGAGCCGCAGAAGCCCGGCGCTCCCGAGGTGCCCGACTCCGGTGACCCCACGCCCGTCGCCCTGCCGGCGGTCCTTCTGGCCCTGGGCGTCATCCTCCTGGCAGTCCGTCGCCTCCTGACAAGGCTGACAAAAGTAACAGGGTAGTTTGTCACGTCGCGCAACCGGGCCCCGATCGTCCTTCCTCCTGGAGGCGGCCGGGGCCTTTTCCGTGCGTCGGGAGCGGGCTCTCTGCGCGAGGTTCTTCTCGGCGTGGCTCAATCAATGAGAAAGAGCTTCTGCCAACAATTTGGTCGAATCTGGGCCAAATGTTGGCAGAAGCTCTTATTGGGTGCCCGCGGACGGTCTGTGTTGACAATAGTGACAGGGCAGTTTGTCACGTCTGCCCGCGTGGGCTGCGAGTCGAGCGCGTTGCCTCGCGGAGGGGCTGAGGGACTCACGGGCTTTGATGCGGGCTCAGGCCCCCAGGCCCAGTGTCCTCTCGGGCTCCTACGGCTCCTCTCCCGGCGCCTGCTCGCCGTTTCTGTCCAGGCTGTGCGTGGGGACGAACCAGCGCCCCCGCTCCCAGAAGAGCCGGCGTCTTGCGTGGAGCCTGAGCTCGATGTCCCAGCACATGATCACCGTGCCGTACTCCCAGCGGCCGAGGACGCGCGTGAGCGTGCTCGCGACGATGGGATAGCGCCGTCCGTCCGACCAGGTAATCTCGAGGGGGCGGGCGTGGCCGTCCGCCTCGGTCACCGACCTCACGCAGACGTACGTGCGCGCGTCGTAGCCAGGCACGCCGCTGGTGCCGCCGAGCAGCTTTGGCATGTCGTCCCCCGTCCCGCGTGGTTGCGAACCTGTGTTCGATAATATTCGGGGGACCGGACAACAATCGAGGCGTTGGCCGTCAGGGCGGACGTGACAAATTACCCTGTCCCTTTTGTCACATCAGGGCAAGGCGTGACAAACAACCCTGTCCCCTTTGTCACAAGGGCAAGGCGTGACAAACAACCCTGTCCCTTTTGTCACGTCGGCCGAGCCCGGGGGGACTGGGCTCGGCCGGCAAACGGAAGGGGGGCGCCGATGCTTGTGCGCTACTTGCCGAGGGTCTCGAACATGAGCTGCTTGTAGGCCTCGACGCCGGGCTGGTCGAAGGGGTTGACATCCAGGAGCTCGGCGGAGAGATAGCAGGAGAACATGAAGAAGTAGAAGAGCCGCCCCAGGTGCTCCTCGTCCACGCGTTCGATCTCGATGGTGGGGCAGGGGAGCGTGCGCGCGTGCGCGGCGCGCGAGGCGGAGAAGCTCGCCTTGTTGACGTCCCAGAAGTCGACGCCGTCGAGGTAGCCGAAGCGGTCGTCTATGTCCTGCCCGCCCAGGACGAGCGAGTCTCCCTTACCGGGCTCGAGCACGTCGAGGAAGGTCTCCATGATCTGGGGCGTGCCGTCCTGGACGTACTGGCCCAGGCTGTGGAGCTCCTCGGAGTACTCTGCGGAGGCTGGGAAGAGCCCGCGCCCGTCCTTGCCCTCGCTCTCGCCGAAGAGCTGCTCGTACCACTTGGAGAACCAGCGGAAGCGAGGCTCGAAGAAGCTCAGGAGCTCCACGCGCAGCCCCGCGTCCCAGGCAAGCCGTCGCGTGAGCGCGTAGCGCCAGGCGGGGTTCTCCGTCGGGTCGGCGAAGGCGTCGCGCATCCGCGCCTCCTCGTCACGGGCGCCGGCCACGAGGGCGCGGACGTCCACCCCGGCAAAGGCGAGCGGAAGCAGGTGGACCTCGGTGAGCGCGGTGTAGCGGCCGCCCACAGGCTCGGGGAAGGTCGTGAACTCGTAGCCGTGCGCGCGGCAGAGGTCCTCGAGGTGGGAGCCGGGCGTGCCGCAGCAGACGACGCGCGACGCCGCGTCCTTCTCGCCGTGGCGCGCGACGAGCCACTGGCGCAGCAGCCTGAAGGAGGAGCCGGGCTCCAGGGTCTCGAAGTTCTTGGCCACGCAGTCGATGACGATCTCGTGGCCCTCGAGGTCCTCCAGAACGCGCCGCAGCTCGAAGGCGGAGAGCGTGTTGCCGGCGTAGGTCACGCGGTGCGCGCCGTCGAGCGAGCCTTCTCGCGCGCCGAGGGCGCAGAGCGCCGCGCGCGCGGCGTTGTTGGAGCCTCCCACGCCAATGAGGACGAAGGTGCCCGCGCGCTCGCGCAGGCGCGCCGCGAGGGCCTCGACCTGCGCGATCTTCTCGTCAGACGCCCAGTCGTCCACGTGGAGCCAGCCGAGGGAGCCCGAATGGCAAGCCTCGCCCGCCTGGCAGCGCGCGAGCACGCCCGCATGGGCGGAAGAGGCCCGGGTGACCTCCTCGGAGGTCACCCGGGCGCCCAGGTATGTCTCGTTCAGCCGAAGCATCTCTGGTCGCTAACAGCCGCAGGGGTGCGCGGGCGCGTCGTCGCGGAAGTGGCTGTTCTGGGACGGGTCCTTCATGCAGAGGTGCGGCACGGCGCGGTTGTAGGCGTGCGGCAGGGCCAGGATGTTGGGGTTGCCGTCCGTGAACTTGCGCGTGGCGTCAGCGATGGCCTCCTCGAAGGTCGGGCGGGTCTTGAGGCCCATGGTGCGGGCGATGCCGGGCTTCTGCGCGCCCACGATGTAGGTGGCGCTGAGGTACTTCTCGGCAAGGTTGCCGCAGGTCATCATGCTGAAGCCGTGGAACGGGTGGAAGGCGTTGGCAAAGCGGTACTTGCGGATGTACTCCTCGTTGGTGGCGAAGTACTCGCCGTACTTGATCATCTCGTCCAGGGTGTTCATCTTGTCGGACTGCCAGAGCTCCCACTGCTCGCGCAGGTAGGGCCAGCGCTCGTCGTGGAACCAGCCGTTGCAGTAGCTGGCGATGACAAAGACGCAGTGGTCGGAGAGGATGCGCTTGTGGCGGATGACCTGGGCGGAGACGGCCTGCATCATCTGGATGGGGTTGGTGCCCATGCCGTCGCCGTAGTGGAAGTTGGTGGGCATGCCCATGACCACGATGTCGTACTTCTTCTCGGCCCAGTGCACGTAGGTGCGCTTGTCGGCGAGCTTCCAGGAGACGGGCTGCATCTCGGCCGCATAGCCGGAGAAGATCGCGATCTGGCGGCTCCAGGTGTCGAGCACGGCGTCGCAGCAGAAGAACTTCTTGCCCATCTTCTCTTCCATGAACATGCCCTGCTGGTCGAACTTGTCGCGCATGAGGGAGGAGGTGGAGACGGGGACGAAGTCCGGGCGGCTCATGACGCGCGGCACGTGGTGCGCGCTGATGGAGCGCCAGTGGGTGATGCCGGTGGCGCAGTGCTTGTAGCCGCCGGAGTAGCCGCCGTAGGGGTTGCCCTGCGTGTGGCCGATGAGGATGGCGATGTCCGCGTCGTAGACGTACTTGTTCATGATGACGTGGTCGCCCTGCGGCGTGAAGCCGAGGTCGACGAGGTGGTCGTAGTCCTCGGAGTCGTGGGACGTGATCTGGCCCGTGCCCTCGAACTCGTTGTAGAGGTCCTCGCCCAGGATGAGCTTGGCCTCGGCCGTGGAGGTGCGGGGGTGCAGGCCGTTGGAGAAGAGGAGAAGGACGTCGTCGTGGGAGACGCCGTTGGCGAAGAGCTCGTCGAGGCAGGCGCGGATGGCAACCTTGCGGTGGGAGGTGGGCTGCGTGCCGCCCTTCACGATGTCGGGGATGACGATGACGACCTTGGCGCCGGGGCGCGCGAGGTCGGCCAGCGGCTCCATGCCGATGGGGTTGCGGATGCTCTCGAGCGTGGCGTTGTAGAGGCTGTCCCAGTCCTGCGGCAGGCACTCGGGGTCCTTGACGGTCTCGCCGGTGACGAAGACGTCGGTAGTGTCGGGCAGCTCGGCTCCCATCATGCCGGTGCCCCACTCGAAATCAAGATGCATGACGTTTCCTTTCTGTGGGTGGGAAAGCCTTGACAAAGGGACTGTCCCCTTGTCAAGGTCGCCTTACGCGTTGAGGTACAGGTTGACGATCTCGGCGTACTCCTCGGGGTAGAAGCCGATCTCGCCGGTGAAGCGGGTGAGGGCGATGAGGCCACCGTCGATCTCCGGGATGCCGGCGAGCATCTCGGCGTTGTCGGACTTGAGGCCGCCGCCGTAGACCACGTCCACGTTGGGCACGACGCTCTTGACGAGGCGCGCGACCTTGGTGATGTAGGGGGCGTCCGCCGGCGTCTTGCCGGGGCCGATGCTCCAGACGGGCTCGTAGGCGATGCGCGCGCCGGTGAGGTCCGCGCCCTCGAGGCCCTGGGTCACCTGGGCGGTGAGGACGGCCTCCCAGTCGTCGACCTCCTCCTCGCGCTCGCCCATGCAGAAGAGGACCTTGAGTCCGGCGGCCTGAGCGGCGCGGACCTCGCGGGAGAGGATGCGGCTCACCGCGGCCTCCACCTCTGCCGGGTCCGCCCCGGCCTCGCCCATGACGGCGCGCAGGTTCATGCGCTCCTCGCAGTGGCCGACAAGCGCCCAGGTGCAGCCGAGCTGCGCCACCGAGTTGCCGGTGCGCAGCGTGGTGAAGGCCCCGAAGTTGCCGCCGGGGGCGGTGTCTGCCACGTGCACGCCCTGGCAGCCTATGCCGAGCGGGCTGCCCTCGGCGCCGGCGCAGGCGCCCACGAGGTGGGCCTCGGGGAGAAACGCGGCGAACTCCGCGACGTCGGCGTACTTCTCGGCCACGCCCCTGATGGAGGACGCCACGGCCTCGCCCCAGCGGGCGGGCTCCGCGAGGCGGTTCACGCCGCCGCGCTCCGGCGCTATGTCAAAGCGCTTGAGGTTGAGGAAGATGTGCTTCATGGGGACTCCAATCTGTAGGTTCGGTCACCGGGGCGTCACACGAAGCTCGCGAAGCGCGGCAGCGCCGGCCCCAGCAGCGGGCGGCACCAGCTGCGGAAGGCCTCGGTCACGCCCGTGCCGCGCTCGTTGATGAACTCGTCCGGCACGGTGCGCTCGTCCAGCATGACCTTTTCTATGGGGATGCGGACGAGACGTGCCTCGTAGGGCGCGGTCGAGACGCGCTCGATGCCCACCATCTTGCCGGAGTCACCCTCGAGCACGGCGCGCGTGGCCTCGCGCCCGCACGCGATGGCCTCCTCGCGGTCGACGGGGCTCTGCCAGGCGATGGAGGCGCGGCCGATGAGGCCGGGCTTCTCGGAGCGCGCCTTGTAGCCGAGCTCGGAGATCACGAGCTTGGCCAGGTGTGCGGAGACGTCGCCGAAGTACGTGGCGCGGCCCACGGTCATGAGGGGAGGTGCCACGGGGGTGCCGTCCGCCGTGTGCACGCCCTCGCTCACCACCACCACGCCCGAGCCCTTCTCGTCTATGAGGCGCTGGGCGTCGTCCAGGAAGGCGCGCTCGTCGAATGCGCGCTCGGGCAGGTAGATGAGGTCGGGGCCGCCGGTGCCGGACTCGTCCGCGAAGCAGCTCGCCGCGGTGACCCAGCCGGCGTTTCTGCCCATGGCCTCCACCACCACGATGTGGATTGGCAGGCCCCGCACGTCGCAGCAGATGGCGGACGTGGTGGCCGCCATGTAGCGCGCCGCGCTCGCGAAGCCGGGGGCGTGGTCGGTGACCGCGATGTCGTTGTCCATGGTCTTGGGGATGCCCACCACGTCGATGGGCACGCCCTCCTCGTGGCAGGCGCGCCAGATCTTGCCGCAGGTGTCCATCGTGCCGTTGCCGCCGGTGCACAGGAGCCAGCGCACGCCCTGCCCGTCGAGCGCGTGGGCGAGCTCGCGGTAGTCCTCGTCCTCGAGGGGCTTGCGGCTGGTGCCTATGGCAGAGGAGGGCGAGAAGGGCAGGAGGTCGAGCTTGTCGCGCGGGACCTGACGGAAGTCCACGAGCCTGCCCTCGGTGATGCCGCCCACGCCGCCCAGGGCGCCGAGCACGCGGCCCACGCCGGGGGTGGAGAGCGCCTCGTCCACCGCGCCGTAGAGCGACGCGTTGATGACGGCGGTGGGGCCGCCGCCGTGGACGACGAGAAGGCCGTCGGCCGCCATGGCTAGATCCCCGCCTTCTCGTAGCGCTCGGCCATCTCCTCAAGGGTGACGGTCTCGACGTCCGGGTAGTGGCCGAAGCTGCCGAACTCCACGATCAGGGTGGCCACGGCCTCCTTCACGCCCGCCTCGATGGCGGCCACGAGGGCGGCGCGGTCGTCGTCCTCCACCACGCCGTACATGACGGTGTCGTAGACGGGCGGCAGGAAGGCGCGCGGGTCGGGGTTCTCCGGGTGCTCCTTGAGGAGCTGGTAGACGCCGCCGATCGAGGGGCTCTCCTGGAGCTCCGGGCGCGTGGCGAAGAGCTCGCGCATGTTGCGGGTCACGGCGAGGCGGATGTCCGTGTCAACGTTGATCTTGTTGATGCCGGCGGGGATGGCGGCCTTGAGCTCGGCGAGGCTGATGCCGTAGGCGTTCTTGATGTCGCCGCCCAGGGCGTTGATCTCGCGCACGATGTAGGCGGGGACGGTGGAGGAGCCGTGGCTCACGAGCGCGCAGTCGAGCCCCTCGTGGGCGAGGCACTCGCGGATGGCGATGGGGATCTCGCGGCGCAGCTTCACGTCCTTGCCCTTGGAGGGGCCGTGCATGGTGCCGTAGCTGATGGCGAGGGCGTCGACCTTGGTGCTGCGCACGAACTCGACCGCGGTGAGCGGGTTGGTGTAGGTGCTCGAGGCGGCGAAGACGTGGTCCTCCACGCCGGCCAGCACGCCGAGCTCGCCCTCGACGGAGACGCCGCGCGGGTGGGCGTACTTCACGACCTCGCGCGTGAGCTCCATGTTCTCCTCGAGCGGCAGGGAGGAGCCGTCGATCATGACGGAGGTGTAGCCGCCCGCGATGGCGGCCTTGACGCTCTCCATGTCACGACCGTGGTCGAGGTGCAGGACCACGGGGATGGGGCTCTTCTCGCCGTACTTCTTCACGGCGTCGCCGATGTTCTTGGCGCCGACGATCTTGTCCTCGACGGTGCCGTTGGCAAAGTCCGCGCGACCGCCCATGAATGCGTTGGCGAGGTCGGCGCCCTGCAGGATGGCGGCGCTCCTCAGCATCTCGTGCACCTCGATGACTGCCTTTGCCTGGCAGACGGCGTTGACGTTGAACGCGCCCTGGGCGTAGCCCCCCTTGCGTGCGGCGTCCAGAACGGGCTTGAGCGGTACGAGTGCCATGCGACCATCTCCTTGTTCGGGCCCGGCTTCCCGGGCGCTTCCTGTGACGTGCCTTGTCTTGTCCAGTCGTGCGACGTGCCTTGCGAGCTTCTCGGAGCAGACGGGGACGAGCCCCGCCCGCTTAGTGCTGACGGGGCTCGAGCCTGGGCTCGATGACGTTGGTGAGCTTGATGATGCGAGCCGAGGGGGCGTTGCCCCGCATGAGGGAGAGGATCTCCTCCGCGCAGGCGATGCCGGTCTCGTAGTTGGGGAGGCGCGTGTAGAAGTCTGCCGCGAGCCAGCTCTCCCCGTTGTTGGCGAGTTCCGCGTAGACGAGGCGCCGCTCCGGCGCCACCTTGCGGAAGAAGTGCGTCCAGGTGGCCCAGCTCGTGATCACGGCGTCTCCGTCGCGCGCCTCCCCGAGCACCCCGCGCGCGGACTCCATGAGCTCCTCGCTCAGCTTGAGGCCGTCCTCGGTGTTGCCCACGGTGTAGCGCTCGTCCCAGACGTCGATGTTGTGCAGGTCGATGGGGGCCTCGCGCACGAGGAGCCCTGCGCCGGAGGTCTCGCACATGTCGCGCACGCCCTGCTCGCGCAGGCGCTCCTGGGCGGTGTCTATCTGCGGCCTGAGGTAGATCACGCGGCGGCACCCGCGCTCGAGCACGCGCGACGTTATGAGGCGCGCGCCGCCGCGGTAGTCGAGGTCCACGGTGCTGTAGGTGTCTGCCTGCTGCTGGCAGTCAAAGACCACGAGCGGGGCCGACTCGTCCGAGAGGACCTTCAGGCTCTCGGCGTCCGGCCCCTCGTTCTCGATGCCGATGAATATGATGCCGCCCACGCGCCCGGCGAGGTACGCGCTCGCGTAGTCCGCGTGACCCAGGGCGTCCGTCCTGTTGCCAAGGAGAAGGACGTTGTAGTCGTCCTCCTCGAGGCGGGTCTGGATGCCGTAGGCCATCTGGCTGAAGCGGGGGACCGAGAGGTTTCTCCTCAGGACCACGCCCACGCAGGGGACGTTGCGGCTCCTGAGCGTGCGCGCGTGCGCGTTGGGCATGTAGTTGAGGCGCCGCGCGGCCTGGAGGACGCGCCGGCGCGTCTCCGGGCGGATGGACTGGCCGGGGGTGTTGTTGATCACATAGGAGACGGTCGCCGCGGTGACCCCGGCCTCCTGCGCCACGTCCTTGAGCGTCGTCCGCTTGCGCATTGCCGCCTCCAATCTCCCCATTCTCACTTTTTCGATTAAGTGAGATAGTACCTGTTTACCATGACACAGCGCTTACGGCCACCAAAACTTGGAGAAAAGCGCTGACGGGCAAAAAACGACCGTTTATCGAGGTTAACGGGTTAACAAGTGCTGAGTGGTATCAAATTGTCCATGAGCGGACCTGACGGAAAGTTTACTCTAGGAATTCCCTCAAGCCTGTGTTTACATGTCAGTAACTTAATCGTTTGAGTGACGGGACGATTAGGCCAGACGAGTTCCGCGTTCTTCTCGGCGTGTTCGATCGCTTAGATCTTTGGTACGTAGCACGTGCGTTAGCCCGGATGCTCTCGTCGCACCTCAGGGAGTCCTCGGCAGGGGGAGAGGCGACGGCGGGATGGAACGAAGGAGGCCGTAATTGAAAGAGAAGAAAGTACCCATCTGGAGTAAGGTGCCAAGCTGGGCTTGGGCACTCATCTCCCTGGCGCTGGCGATAGCCCTGTGGCTCGCCGCCTCCGGTACGTGGCCGGCGGTCTTTGCGTCTCCCGACAAGGTCCTCGCTGCCTTCCTCGAGCGCGCCCAGAGCGGTCTTCTCTGGGAGCACGTCTGGGCGTCGGTCTCTCGCGTCCTCACGGGCTTTGGCATAGCCTTCGTGGTGTCCATCCCGGTGGCCTTCCTCATGGCGTGGTACGACCCGTTCCGCCACGTCGTGGAGCCCTGGATCCAGTTCATCCGCAACATCCCGCCGCTGGCCTACGTCTTCCTGATCATCGCCGCTCTCGGCATCGGTCAGACCTCCAAGATCACGGTCATCTTCATCGCGGCGTTCCTGGTCATGGTCATCACCATCTATCAGGGCGTCAAGGGCGTGGACGTCACGCTCATCAAGGCGGCGCGCGTGCTGGGCGCCACGCAGAAGGACATCTTCTTCAAGGTCACCATCCCCGCCTCGACGCCGTTCATCCTCGTCGCTGCGCGCCTGGGCCTCTCCACCTCGCTCACCACGCTCATGGCGTCGGAGATCGTGGGCGGCGACAAGGGCATCGGCATGATGATCCAGCAGGCGAGCGGCTACTACCAGATGGACGTCGTGCTCCTGGGCATCATCATGCTCGGCATCATCGGCATCTGCTTCGAGAAGATCGTCCGCTACCTTGAGAGGAGGTTCACGGGATGGCAGGAAACGATTCAGCAGTAAAGGTCCACATCGAGAACGTGGTCAAGAAGTTCAACACCCGCAAGGGCGAGGTGGTTGCCCTCAACGGCGCCAACTTCGACATCCACGAGAACGAGTTCGTGTGCGTCGTCGGGCCGTCCGGCTGCGGCAAGTCCACGCTCCTGAACATCATCGGCGGCCTCGAGGAGCCCACCGAGGGCCGCGTCCTGGTGGACGGCCAGGAGGTCACCGGCCCCGGCCCTGACCGCGGCATCGTCTTCCAGCAGTACGCGCTCTTCCCGTGGCTCACGGTCCTCGAGAACGTCAAGTTTGGCCTCAAGCTCCAGGGCAAGTCCGACAAGGAGGCCGAGGAGATCGCGCTCAAGTACATCAAGCTCGTCGAGCTCCAGGACTTCGTGCACTCCTATCCCAAGGAGCTCTCGGGCGGCATGAAGCAGCGCGTTGCCATCGCTCGCGCCTACGCGGTCAACCCCAAGGTCCTGCTCATGGACGAGCCCTTCGGCGCCCTTGACGCGCAGACGCGCACCCAGCTCCAGTCCGAGCTGCTCGAGACCTGGGAGAAGGAGCAGAAGACCTGCTTCTTCATCACCCACGACGTCGAGGAGGCCATCATCCTCGCCCAGCGCGTCATCATCATGTACGCGCGCCCGGGCCGCGTGAAGGAGATCGTGGACATCGACATCCCGTATCCCCGCACGCAGGAGACCAAGATGACCCCGCGCTTCCTCGAGCTGAAGAACCACATCTGGAGCCAGGTCTACCAGGAGTACCTCTCCGTCCGCAAGTAGGGCAGGACAGCGCAAGACGATGCGGGGCTCCCCGCATCTGGAAAGGGAGGGAAGCGAACACAGGAGACTCGCTTCCAGGAGAAAGGAAACGATATGAAGAAGATCGACATGAACCAGCTCAGCCGCCGCTCCTTCCTCAAGGTCGCCGGTGCCGCGGGCGTCATGGGCTCCGGCATGGTCCTCGCCGGCTGCGACTCCAACACCGAGCAGCCCGCTGCCGACGACACCTCCGATGAGGAGCCGGCCGGCACCGAGTACGAGCCCGTCACCGTCCACGTTGCCTTCATGCCCAACCTCGGCTCTGCCGCCACGCTCTTCTCTGCCATCGACCAGGGCTACTTCGAGGAGGTCGGCATCACCGTCGAGACCGAGCAGTTCCAGGCCGGCCCCGCCGAGATAACGGCCATGCAGTCCGGCTCCGTGGACATCTCCCAGATCGGTCACGGCGCGCACTCCCTGTGCATTCAGGGACAGGCCAAGATCTTCGCCTTCGATCAGCTCTCCCAGGCCGACTGCGTGGTTGCCAACAAGTCCCACGGCATCGAGACCGGCGCCGACCTTGCCGGCAAGACGGTGGGTGTCGCCTCCGGCACCTCCTCCGAGATCATCCTCCAGTACGTGCTCCAGGACGCCGGCCTCACCGTCGACGACATCAACACCGTCGAGATGGACGTCCCCGGCATGACGACGGCCCTCATCTCCGGCCAGATTGACGCCGCGGCCACCTGGTCGCCCAACACCGTCACCCTCGAGGAGCAGCTCGGCGACGACTACCTCGTCCTCGGCACCAACACGGACTACTCCGACGAGGTCGCCTTCCCCGGCTCCTACGTCGTCCTGCCCGAGTACGCCGAGGAGAACCACGACGTCCTCGTACGCTTTGGCGCCGCCCTGGACAAGGGCAAGGTCTATCGCGCCGAGCACATCGATGACGTTGCCAAGCTGCTCGCCTCCGAGCTGGGCGTTCCCGAGGACACGCTCCTTCAGTCCACGGGCGAGGGCGACTGGCAGGGCGCCGTCGACGCCATCGGCAACACCGACACCATCCTCGCCTACTACGAGGCCCAGCAGAAGGTCTTCCTGGACGGCGGCCAGATCGAGGCCGAGGTGCCCGTCGAGGACTACGTCCTGACCGACGTCATCACCGAGTCCGACGAGCTCTACAGCACCATGGCGTAGCGCTCTGGCGCAGCAATCTCTAGGGGGCGCGCCGCGCCCTCGAAAGACGGCCTCTCCGCAGCAGGGTGACCCTCCCCATCCGCGCGGGGAGGCCGTATCGCGCAAGCGAGACAAGGAGGAAGCATGGACTACTATCACATCTCGGCCGAGGACCTGGGCAAGGACGCCCGCGTTCCGCTCGTCTGCGCCGGCGACTCCGCCGAGGTCTTCTTCGATCTGGCGCTCGAGATGGTGAGCACCATCCGCGAGCACAACGCTCGCGGCGAGAGGACCGTCTTCATCTGCCCGGTGGGCCCCGTCGGCCACTATCCGTACTTCGTCAAGATGGTCAACGACCAGCGCATCTCCCTCAAGGACTGCTGGTTCATCAACATGGACGAGTACCTGGACGACAACGACGAGTGGATCGACGCGGACAACCCGCTCTCCTTCCGCGGCTTCATGGCCCGCAACGTCTACGACAAGATCGATCCCGAGCTCGTGATGCCCGAGGAGCAGCGCGTCTTCCCCGACCCGCACGACCCGGCCAACGTGGGCCGCGTGATCGACAGCCTGGGGGGCGTCGACATCGCCTTCGGCGGCATAGGCATCACGGGCCACCTGGCCTTCAACGAGCCCCAGCCCGAGCTCACGTGCGAGGAGTTCGCCGCGCTCGAGACCCGCGCCCTCGACATCCACCCCGAGACCCGCGCCACCAACTCCGTGGGCGACCTCGGCGGAGCCCTCGAGGACATGCCTCACCGCTGCGTGACCATCGGCATGCGCGAGATTCTCGGAGCCCGCAAGGTGCGCCTCGGCGTCTTCCGCGACTGGCACCGCGGCGTCGTGCGCCGCGCCGCCTACGGCGAGCCCACGGCCGCCTTCCCCGCCACGCTCCTGCAGGGCCACCCCGACGCCAAGATCTACGTGAACGACGTCGCGCGCCGGCAGGCGTACTAGGGAGGCTCAGCCATGCAGTCCAGCTGCTACATCACCGGCGCCCGCGTGCTCGCGGGCGAGGATCTCGCCCGTCTGAACGTCACCGTCGAGGACGGCGCGGTCACGGGCCTCTCCTCGGCCTATGACAACCCGCGCGAGCTGCCGGTCATAGACGCGAGCGGGCTTCTTGTCCTCCCCGGCTTCATCGACGTGCACACCCACGGCGCCGCCGGCTTTGACGTGAACGCCGCCGATGTCGAGGGCCTGCGCACCATCGGCCGCTTCTTTGCCTCCCAGGGCACCACGGGATGGCTCTGCTCCATCCTCACGGACACCCCGGAGCAGACGCTCTGGTGCATCGACCAGGCGCGCCAGGTCATCGAGGGCGGTCCCTACGACGGTGCCGCGCTCCTCGGCATCCACCTCGAGGGCCCGTGCCTCTCGAGCGAGTACAAGGGCGCCATGCCCGAGCACCTGCTCATGCACGAGGCGTCGGTCGACCTCTTCCGCCAGTACCAGGAGGCGGCGGGTGGACACGTGCTCTACACCACGCTCGCCCCCGAGGTTCCCGGCGTGCCCGAGCTCATCCCGCAGCTCAACGCCCTCGGCATCACCTGTGCCATCGGCCACAGCGGCGCCGGCTACGACCTCTCCTGGGAGTGCGTGAACGCGGGC
>CALUJT010000007.1 GCA_944321005.1 uncultured Atopobiaceae bacterium
GAGAAGCTCAGGGCGAAGGGGGCCGCCAAGGCCGAGCGGGAGGCGGAGAGGGCTGCCGAGCGCGAGGCTCGCGCGCGCGAGAAGCAGCAGGAGCAGATGATGAAGGGCCTCGGCAAGATCGCCGGCCAGATCTTTGGCACCTTCGGTCGCGAGGCCACGCGCCAGATCACCCGCAACCTCTTCGGAGGCCGCCGCCGCTAGGAGCGACAAAGGGGACAGGGCCGACAAGGGGGACAGGGCTGTTTGTCATGGCAAGACCATGACAAACAGCCCTGTCCCCCTTGTCGGCCCTGTCCCCTGTCGGCGCTACGCTCGGCGCTTGAGCTGGCGCTCGCTCATCTCGCTCACCTCGGAGATGACCAGGAACGCCGCCGGGTCGACGGAAGTGATCATCTCGCGGATGGCCCAGAGCTTGCGTCGGGGAATCACGCTGAGCAGCGCCCTGCCCTCTAGGCGCGTGTAGCCCTGCTCGACGGGTATCACGGTGACGCCGGCGTCCTGCTCGCCAAGGATGTTCTCGCGGATCCTCTCGTGCTCGGAGGAGAAGATGAGCAGCTGGACCTGCGAGCGGCCCATGACCATGACCCGGTTCATGACGATGGTGAGCAGCGTCAGGGAGAGCACGCCGAGCAGCACCTGCTCGAAGTTGGAGAAGGGGATCTGCCCGGCAATGACGCAGGCGTCGATCGCCCAGAGGAGGGCCGAGACGCTGACGTGCGTGTGCCTGTGCGCAACGAGCGCGATGACGTCGCTGCCGCCCGTCGAGCCACCCGCGCGCAGGATGAGCCCCGCGCCCGCGCCCATGAGGGTGCCGGCGCAGACGGCGGCGAGCATGGGGTCGCTGGTGAGCTGGTCCAGCGGGAGCGTCTCGAGGACGGACATGGCAAGCGGGTAGGCGATCGTGCTGAAGATGGTCGACGCCGCAAAGGACCGGCCCAGGAAGGCCGCCCCCAGTAGGAAGAGTGTCACGTTGATGACGAGCACCACGAGCGACAGGGGCAGCGGCGTCAGATGCGTGGCTATCAGCGCGATGCCGGTTGACCCGCCGAGCACGAGGCCGTGCGGGACTATGAAGCAGGTGACGGCAAGCGCAACGAGCAGGTTGCCGAGTCCCAGCGAGGCGATCTTGATCAGCTTGTGCGACATGACCCTCCGTATCCGTGGGTCGGGGCGGTTCCCCCCGGCCCTCGTTCGTCGCGGACCTAGCAGCGGTGCGCGCTCGGGCAGATGTCCTCGAGGACGCAGCCGTCGCACTTGGGGGAGCGCGCGGAGCAGGTGTCGCGGCCGTGCTTGATCCACTGGTGGTTGACCGGCCCCCAGAGTTCGCGGGGCAGCAGGCGAAGGAGGTCCTGCTCGGTCTTGAGGGGCTCCTTCTCGTGCGTCTTGGGGGAGAGCGCGAGGCGATGCGCTATGCGGTTGACGTGCGTGTCCACCGCGATCCCCTCCACGATTCCAAAGCCCACGTTCATGACGATGTTCGCGGTCTTGCGCCCCACGCCGGGAAGGCGAGTGAGCTCCTCCATCGTGTGCGGGACCTCGCCTCCGAAATCAGAGACGATCATCTGCGCGCACTCCACGCAGTGACGCGCCTTGGACTTGTAGAAGCCGAGGCTGCGGATGTACTCGGAGACCTCCTCCGGGGAGGCGGCGGCCATGGCCTCGGGTGTGGGAAAGCGCTCGAAGAGTGCCGGTGTGACCTTGTTGACCTGCGCGTCCGTGGTCTGAGCCGAGAGCAGGACGGCAATCGTCAGGCGAAAGGGGCTCTCGTGGTCGAGAAAGCACTCGACGGGGCCGTACTTCTCGTCAAGGCGACGGCACACCTCGACGGCGCGGTCGATCTTGGCCTGCTTGGTCTCTCGCGGCATGTCGCTCCTCCCGCTCGACTTCGTGCGTACAGAATGATGATAGCCCGTGCGGAGGGAGGCTCCTCCGTCTCGAAGGTTTTCGATGAGTTCAATTTGATTCTGTGGTAGAGTGCTTGCTATTGAACCCATGTCCGGTGGGTTCAATATAAGACTCAAATTGAACCTCGAGGAGTCCCGATGGACGGAACGACCTTCGCCAGCCGCCTGCGGCAGGCCATGGCCGAGAAGAGCCTCAAGCAGTCAGATCTCATCCACATGGCCGCCGCGCAGGGCGAGAAGCTCGGGAAGAGCCAGGTCAGCCAGTATGTGAGCGGCAAGGTCGTGCCGCGCGCCAACGTGATGCGCCTCCTTTCCTCGGTCCTTGGCGTCGACGAGGCCTGGCTCGCTGCCGGGGAGGGGCGGCGAGCTTCCGCGCGGCCTGAGACCGCCCCCACCGTTTCGTCAAGCAGCGCAACCACGAAGAGGAGCACCACCATGCGAGAGTTCAAGAAGTCCACCAAGCTCGACAACGTTCTCTATGACGTGCGCGGTCCCGTGGCCGACGAGGCCGCCCGCATGGAGGACGAGGGCACGCGCATCCTCAAGCTCAACATTGGCAACCCCGCCCCGTTTGGCTTCCGCACCCCGGACGAGGTGGTCTACGACATGCGCCAGCAGCTCCCGGAGTGCGAGGGCTACTCGGACTCGCGCGGCCTCTTCTCCGCGCGCAAGGCCATCATGCAGTACGCCCAGCTCAAGCACCTCCCCAACGTGACCATGGACGGCATCTACACGGGCAACGGCGTCTCCGAGCTCATCCAGCTCTGCATGAACGCGCTGCTTGACACCGGGGACGAGATTCTCATCCCCAGCCCGGACTACCCGCTCTGGACCGCGTGCGCCACGCTCGCCGGCGGCACTCCCGTGCACTACCTCTGCGACGAGCAGGCCGAGTGGACGCCCGACCTCTCGGACATCGAGTCAAAGGTCACGAGCAACACCAAGGCCATCGTCATCATCAACCCCAACAACCCCACGGGTGCCGTCTACCCGCGCGAGGTGCTCGAGCAGATCGTGGAGATCGCGCGACGCCACCAGCTCATGATCTTCTCCGACGAGATCTACGACCGCCTGTGCATGGACGGCCACGAGCACATCTCCATCGCCTCCCTCGCCCCCGACCTGCCGTGCGTCACCTTCTCGGGCCTCTCCAAGTCCCACATGGTGGCGGGCTACCGCATTGGCTGGATGATCCTCTCCGGCAACAAGCGCTGCATGCGCGACTTCATCTACGGCATCAACATGCTCTCCAACATGCGCCTGTGCTCCAACGTGCCCGCCCAGTCCATCGTGCAGACGGCGCTCGGCGGCTACCAGAGCGTGGAGCGCTACGTCGAGCCGGGCGGTCGCGTCTACGAGCAGCGCAACTACGTCTACGAGGCCCTCAATGCCATTGACGGCATCACCGCCGTCAAGCCCAAGGCGGCGTTCTACATCTTCCCCAAGATCGACGTGAAGAAGTTCAACATCACGGACGACGAGCAGTTCGCCCTTGACCTGCTGCACGAGAAGCACATCCTCATCACGCGCGGCGGCGGCTTCAACTGGGCGGAGCCCGACCACTTCCGCATCGTCTACCTGCCGCGCATGGAGGTGCTGCGCGAGGCGATGACCGACCTGGCGGACTTCTTCGCGCACTATCGCCAGGCCTAGTCTGCTGCGGCGGCGAGGGCGGAGCCATGACGACGCTCCGCCCTCGCCGTCACGCCGTCATAGCTGCTCGATGCTCCAGACGTCGTCGAAGGAGATGCGCTCGCGCGCGATAGAGAGGGTGCGGTGCTCCGGCTCCACGCCGCTCACCACGCCCGTCCGGGTTGCGTAGGCGACGCCGTCGTAGTGGGTCACGCGCACGAGCTGGCCGCGTTTGAGGCGCGAGAGCTCCGTCGATATGCGCTCCGCGTCCTCCTCCCCGGGGTCGCGTCGCGGCTCGCAGACGCGCTCCCTCCTGCGCACGAGATCGTAGTAGCCGGTGAGCGCGGCAAACGGCATGAACTGCGCGGCCCGCTCCGCGCGGCGCCCCGCGTCCCGGCTACTCATGGTGACCTCCGACCTGCTGATTTCTCTCACGTGCCGTTGCCTCGGGCCTCAGGCTGATTCCGCGCACGAGCGCGTTCTTGCCAAACCTGCGCTTCACGGCCATCGTGGCACGGGCGAGGCTCTTCTCGGCGGTGTCTGCCGCGGGGTCGGAGAAGAGCGAGAGCTCCGCGTACTCCTCCGGCACGAGCTCGCCCACGGCTATGTTGACGCGCCTGATGGCGCGGTTGGGGTCCACGATCTCGGCATAGAGGGCCAGAAACGCCGCGGTGAGCGTCTCGCGCGAGCTGGTGGCCTCGACGAGCTTGCGCGAGGCGTTGGCGCCCTCTCCGTGCCGGCCGACCACGCGCGTCCCGTGCTCGCCCGTGAAGGTCTGCGCCCGCCCGCCCGTCTCGCCAACGTCCGCTCGCCCGTGTGCGTATCCCACGAAGAGGGAGACGTGGCTGCAGACCAGGCCCTTGTCAACGAGGTCGAGCACGAGGCCGTCCACCATCTCGCGCAGGATGGTGGCCGCCTCCTCGAAGCTGTAGTCGCGCATGAGGACCTGCCCGGAGCCCATGGAGTGCGCGCGCGGGCGGTACGCGTGAATCTCCGCCATGGTACAGGGCTCGATCCCCCAGGCATGGTCTATGAGCAGCTCGGCGTTGATGCCAAACTCGTCGTAGAGCGCCCGCTCGTCCAGCAGGGCCACGCCGCCCATGTCGTGCGCCCCCATGCGGGCGAGCCTCCGCGCGATGCCCGGCCCTATGCCCCAGATGTCCGTGATGGGCCGGTGGGGCCAGATGAGGCACTTGTAGCGCTCCTCGTCCAGCTCGCCGATGTGGTCCTCCACGTGCTTGGCCGTTATGTCGAGCGCCACCTTGGCGAGAAAGAGGTTGGTGCCCACCCCCGCGGTGGCGCACACGCCCGTCTCCCGGAGCACAAGGTCCATGAGCATCGTGGCGAGCTCGCGGGGCGTCTTGCCATAGAGGTCAAGGTAGGGGGTCACATCTATGAAGCACTCGTCGATGGAGTAGACGTGGATGTCCTCCGGCGAGAAGTACCTCAGGTAGAGCTCGTAGATGTCTGCGGACACCTCCATGTAGCGGCGCATGCGCGGAGGCGCCATCTCGTAGTCGATGCCCCCGGGAATCTCGAAGACGCGACAGCGGTTGCGCACCCCCAGCGCCTTCATGGCCGGGGAGATGGCGAGACAGATGGTCTTGGGCCCGCGCGTGGGATCTGCCACCACGAGACGGTGCTCGAAGGGGTCCTTCCCGCGGTCTACGCATTCGACGGAGGCGTAGAAGCACTTGAGGTCTATGCAGAGATAGCTGCGCTCCATCGCCCCTCCCCACGTTCGCTGCCCGTCGCTTGGTACCAAACACATGTTCTTCTCGTTGCTCCATGATGCTCCTTTGACCGGGCGCGGGTCAGCGTAGATTTGCTCGTCACAAATACTGCAACACTTGTTCTGGTATAGTGGCGAGAAGGACGGGAGGGAGCATGCGGGCGTTCATAGCCATAGAGCTGCCGGAGGCGTTTGCGGATGAGGTCGCGGAGCTTGCTCGCGGGCTCGAGGCCGTCTGTGCGGGTCGCTTTGTCTTGGCCGAGAGCCACCATCTCACGCTGGCGTTTCTTGGCGAGGTGGGGGAGGCTGAGGCACGCTCGGCCATGGCGGCGCTCGACGCGGCGTGCGCGGACGCGGCTCCCGTGCCGCTGCGCGCGACGGGCCTCGGAACCTTTGGGCGCCCGCGTGACGCGACGCTCTGGCTGGGCATCGAGAGGGATCCGCGGCTCATAGCACTTGCCGACCGCGTGCGCGAGGAGCTCTCCGCCCGCGGGCTTGCCTATGACGAGAAGGACTTCCTGCCGCACGTCACTCTCGCCCGACGGGTCCGCGTGCCCCGCGGGGCCCTGGGGGACCTGGCGTTCCCGCTTCCCGACGAGGCGACGCGCGTCACCCTCTTTCGGAGCATCCTCGAGCCGGACGGTGCCCGCTACAAGCCCCTCTACTCTGCGAGGCTGGGCGAGGGCGGCCGAGCCTGACGGTTTTGACGGTCTGGCCCGGGCAATCTGTCAGGCCGGGCAGAAAAGGCTACTGCTCGATGCCCTCGAAGGCGGCGCAGATCGCGTCGAGCAGGAGCACCGCATAGGTCTGGGCGTCGCCCATGGTGAAGGCGCCGGTACCCACGGGGACCTCGATGCGGGCCGCGGGAGGCGTGGCCGTGGAGCTCTGGATGGCGGTGCGCAGGCGCAGCGGCAGGGTGTCGAAGTCGTCAAGCATGACGTTGCCCAGGCCGGAGGCTACGTTCTCGGGCTGGGGCTTGGTGGAGAGCTCCACGAGCGCGCCGGTCGTGGCGTCCGCGCGGCTGTCCACGAGCTCGAGGCCGCAGTCGTCCACCGTCGCGTGGGCGAGGTTCCAGATGCGCCCGGCGATGTTGCGGGAGATGGGGTCGTCCGCGGTGATGGAGATGTGCGCGGTCTCCAGCACGCTCGCGGCGCGCGCGAAGCCCATGCCGCCCATGGGGTGGGGGCCCGCCGCCGGCTTGCCGGCCCAGACGTGCTTGAGGCGCTCGATGGCGTCAAAGGTGTCGGGGAACGCCATGCCGTCCGCGAGGACGCCGATGCTCTCCTGGAAGAGCTTGACGGCGGCCTCGGTGTGCACGCCATAGACGCCGTCCGGCTCGCCGCAGGAGAAGCCCAGGATGTTGAGGCGCTCCTGGAGCTGGCGCACGTCGTTGCCGTGGAAGTTGGGGAGACGGAGGTAGAGGGTCCTGTCGCCCAGCTGGTAGCACTCGTCCACGAGCGCCATCCAGGTGGCGGTGTCGACCTCGTCCCCCAGCTGGAGGCCGTGGTCCAGACGGAAGCGAGCCACGGCAGTGGCGGTGGACCGCCCGAAGGACTTCTGATCGAGCTCGGCCTGGTCTATCTCGTAGCCGAGCGAGCACAGACGCTCCTGGATGTCCTCGACGGCGCTTCCCGCCGCTCCCTCACGAATTGCTTCCATCGTCTCTCCTGTGACAGGTGGGGCGGGGCCGGCTAGCCCGCGCGCTCCACGAAAAAGTCTGACATAGAGATTAGCAGGTCGCGAGACTCAGCGGTGATGTGACCCTCCTCGGCGAGCCTCGACGCACGCTCCTTGGCCGCCCCCGCCTCGGAGCGCGCCAGCTCACGGCACCTCTCGATGCCGCCCCCCAGCTCGATGAGCTCGACGGCGCGCGCCAGCTCGCCCGGGTCCGTCGTCTTCTGGTTGAGAAGGGCCACGAGCTCGCGGTTCTTCTGTGCGTCGAGGTGCTCGAGGGCCCAGACCACGGCGAGCGTGCGCTTGCCCTCGGTGACGTCGGAGCGGAAGTCCTTGCCCTGCTTGTCGGCGTCGCCCACCAGGTTGAGCAGGTCGTCCTGCAGCTGGAAGGCAATGCCCGCCGAGATTCCCAGGTCGAGCAGCCCTCGCGCCGCCTCGGCGGAGCCGCCGCCCACGAGGGCGCCCAGGCAGAGCGGGCTTGCCACGGTGTACCAGGAGGTCTTGCTCGTGACCATGTAGAGGTAGTCGTCCGGGCTCACGCCCCAGCGCCCGTCGCGGACCCAGCCGAGGTCGAGCGCCTGCCCCTCGAGGGTATGGCGCTCCATGCGCACGAGCTCGGCGAGCGCGCGGACCTTGAGCTCGGGGTCGAGCGATTCGTCCGCGAGCACCACCTCGAAGACGCGGGTGAGCGCGAGGTCGCCCGCGTTTATCGCCATGCCGGTCCCCGTGGTGCGGTAGAGGCAGGGCTCGCCGCGGCGCAGCTCGCTCTCGTCCGCTATGTCATCGTGGATGAGGGCGGCACTCTGGAAGAGCTCCACGGCCACCGCCACGGAGAGCGCGTCCTCGGCTCGCCCGCCCACGGCCTCCGCGCCGAGGAGGGCGAGCACGGGGCGCACGCGCTTGCCGCCGCTCGCGGTGAAGCCCTCGAGCGGCGCGTAGAGGTAGCGCCCCAGGTCGGATGCCACGGCCGAGTCCGTGAGCGGGGTGCCCGCGCTGTCCGCGAGCGCGCGCTCGACAAGGGGGAGCCGTCGGGCGAGGTAGTCGACGAAGGGCGCTGCCATGTTCTTCTCGTTTCCTTATCCCTCGTAGCCGTTGGGGTTGTTGGACTGCCAGTTCCAGGAGTCGCGGCACATGTCCTCGATGTCGAACTTGGCCTCCCAGCCCATGAGCTCGCGCGCCTTGGAGCAGTCCGCGTAGTTGGCCGTAACGTCGCCCGGGCGGCGCGGGTCAACCACGTAGGGGATCTCGTGGCCGCAGGCCTTGGAGAAGGCCTCGATGATCTGGAGGACCGAGGTGCCGGTGCCGGTGCCCAGGTTGAAGATCTCCACGCCCGTGCGGCCGTTCATCCAGGCGAGCGCGGCGGCGTGGCCCGAGGCGAGGTCGCAGACGTGGATGTAGTCGCGCACGCCGGTGCCGTCGGGCGTGTCGTAGTCGTTGCCAAAGACGTGCACGGCGTCGCGCTTGCCGATGGCGGTCTGCGCAACGTAGGGCACGAGGTTGTTGGGGATGCCCTTGGGGTCCTCGCCCATGAGGCCCGAGGGGTGCGCGCCGATGGGGTTGAAGTAGCGCAGCAGCACGACGTTCCACTCCGGGTCGGCCGTGTGGAGGTCCGTGAGGATCTGCTCGATCATCCACTTGGTCCAGCCATAGGGGTTGGTCGCGGGCTTCTTGGGGCTCTCCTCGGTGAGGGGCAGGCTGTCCGGGTCTCCGTAGACGGTGGCGGAGCTGGAGAAGATGATGGACTTGCAGCCGTGCTCGCGCATGACGTCCACCAGCGTGAGCGTGTTGCCGATGTTGTTGGAGTAGTACTCGATCGGCTTGGAGACGGACTCGCCCACGGCCTTGTAGCCGGCAAAGTGGATCACGCGGCTCGGGCGGTGCTCGTCGAAGATCCTGGTGAGGGCGGTGCGGTCGTTGACGTCGGCCTCGTAGAAGGTGAGGTTGGCGGCGGCCTTCTCGCCCACGATGGTCCTGATGCGGTCGCAGACCTTGGCGGACGCGTTGGAGAGGTCGTCGACGATGACGACCTGGTAGCCGTCTTGGAGGAGTTCGACAACCGTGTGGCTGCCGATGAAGCCGGCACCGCCGGTCACGAGTACGCAGGTGTCCTGGGGCGCGATCTTCTCGCTCATGGAAGTCCTTTCGTTTGGTGGTTCTTCCCGACAGTCTCCCCCTGGCGCATAAGTATACGTCCTGGAGTACAGTCAAAACGACGTTGGACGTGTCAAAAGGGGCCGTGTGCAAAAAGGTGCCGGGTCCCATTTGCACATCGAGGGGAGGCGCGGTGAGGAAGCGGCTTCTGGCGGCGCTGGCGGAGCGCGGCCTGCTGTCGGCAAACGGCGCGACGACCGCGTTTGGCGAGCCCGCGTGGCGAGAAGTGCGCGCGGGCCACGAGCCGCAGGCGCTCATGGCCGCCGGGGCGCTGCAGCGGCGCCTGGTGGAGTGTGCGTGCGGGACCGCGCCCATGGGGGAGGACCTCTGCGCGGCGTGGGTGGAGCGCGCGTTCTCCCGGCTGGGCATGGGCTACGTGAGCGGCGACGCGCGCGAGCTCTGCGACGGGTTCTGTCACCTCACGGACACGGCCGACCTCCTGGTGGGAATGATCGTCGCCGTGGCGCGCGACCCGTACGGCGCCGGCGGCTGGGACCACGGCCATGTGGGCCTCTACGTGGGCGACGGCGCGGTCATGGACTGCGTGGGCGGCCGTGTGCGCCGGGTGCCTCTCGAGCTCTGGCTATCCGCGTACGGCGTGGCGTCCGAGCCCCGGTGGGGCTGGCTGGGCGCGATCTCGCTCGCGTGAGGGACGCGGCGGCGACGTTGCTGCCGCGCGGTTCTTCTCGCCGCGCGCTTGCTGCCCCTGCGCAATCACCATGTTTCTCCGGACAAAATCGGGGCGTCGAGGGCCTCTGTCTGTCTGGAGAAACATGGTGATTGATGACGGCCCGCCTGAACGGTCTGCCGCTTCGTTCATCGCGCTCAAGCGACCATATTTGGCGCCGGTGGACCGCGCAAACTGGTCGTCTGAGCGCGATGAACGAATGGGGCGCGGACACGTTAACCGCGCTTGTCCGAGCGCTCGGCGGGCTCCCAAAATGAGTACACTTGCACATGGTTCTTATCGCTGAGACGGCCGGCGGCTGCCGGCCCCGTGAGATGGGAGTTTCCATGGCAGAGGACGCCAAGCAGTACGCGCTCGACAAGCATCGCGAGTGGCAGGGCAAGATCGAGGTCGTCACCCGCGCGCCGATCACCAGCCCCGAGGAGCTGGCCGTGGCCTACACGCCGGGCGTCGCCGAGCCGTGCCTCAAGATTTCCGAGAACGTGGATGACTCCTACACCTACACGCGTCGCGGCAACCTGGTGGCCGTGGTCACGGACGGCACCGCGGTGCTCGGCCTCGGCGACATCGGCCCCGAGGCGGGCATGCCGGTCATGGAGGGCAAGTGCGCCCTGTTCAAGACCTTCGCGGACGTCGACGCGTTCCCCCTCTGCGTGCGCTCCAAGGACGTGGACGAGATCGTGCGCACCGTCGAGCTCGTCGCCGGCAGCTTCGGCGGCATCAACCTCGAGGACATCTCCGCGCCGCGCTGCTTCGAGATCGAGCGTCGCCTCAAGGAGTGCTGCGACATCCCCGTCTTCCACGACGACCAGCACGGCACCGCCGTCGTGACCTGCGCCGCGCTCATCAACGCGTGCCGCCTCACCGGCCGCGACCTCGCGGACGTGCGCGTGGTCTTCTCCGGCGCCGGCGCGGCGGGCATCTCCATCGCCAAGCTCATGCAGCGCATGGGCGTCAAGGACGTCATCATCTGCGACCGCACCGGTGCCATCTACGAGGGCCGCGAGGGCCTCAACCCCGAGAAGGCCGAGATCGCCACCTGGACCAACCGCGAGGGCGTGAGGGGCAGCCTTGCCGACGCCGTCAAGGGCGCCGACGTCTTCGTGGGCGTCTCCGCTCCGGGCGTGCTCACCCAGGACATGGTGCGCACGATGGCCGCCGACCCGATCGTCTTCGCCTGCGCCAACCCCGTGCCGGAGATCATGCCGGACGAGGCGCTTGCCGCCGGTGCCGCCGTGGCCGCCACGGGCCGCTCCGACTTCCCCAACCAGATCAACAACGTGCTCGCGTTCCCGGGCATCTTCCGCGGCGCCCTCGACGTGCGCGCCTCCGACATCAACGACGACATGATGGAGGCCGCGGCCTACGCGATCGCCGGCCTCGTTGACGACGAGCACCGCGCCGCCGACTACATCATCCCCGGCGCCTTCGACGAGCGCGTGGCGCCCGCCGTCGCCGCCGCCGTGGCCGAGGCCGCCCGCAAGTCCGGCGTCGCCCGCCTCTAGCGAGGCTGACAGGGGGACAGTCCCTTTGTCATGTTATGTGGCCGCCCCGGCGCTTCTTCTCGAGAAGAGCGCCGGGGCGGTCCGCGTTATCGCAGAGTCGAGACCGGAGGAAAAGGACGTGATGGTGGCGCTCGCGATGCACTTCCTGAAGAGGGGTAGCCCGGGTCGCCCCGGCGCCCTTTGCGAGAAGGACTCCGGGGCGGCTGCGCGTATGGGCCAGACTACGGCGATTATTTCTCGGTTATGAGATAGAGGCTCGGGGGGTTCTCGCGCAGAACCTGGGCGCGTGAGGAGTCCGCCGAGCTCAGGTCCTTGAGGTAGTTAGCATAGGCCTCCGCGTACCCCTTGCGCGGGGAGAAGCTATAGCGCTTGATTTGGGTCGTGCCGTCGTAAAACGCTGCCTTCATCACTAGCGTTGCCCGGCAGAGCTCCTCGGTGAACAGCTCGACCGCGTGAAGGGTCCCTTGGTCGGATAGTTCCGCCTGCGTCTGTAGCTGCTTCTCGGTCGGCTCGCCTTCCATGGAAACGGCGTCATGAAACTCCTGCATCTCGACGAGCATCGCGCGCATCTCTTCGTCGAGTGGCACGCTCGCATAGACGCCGTATTTGTGTGCTCCCTCAGCGTCAGAGGCCTGGTCCTCATAGTCGACCGTGTAGCTCTCGACCACGCCCTCGGACCACCAGATCCAGATGCCCTGGTGCCCGTAAAGGTCTCCCATCGTACGGTACCCCTGGTTGGTGAGGACGTTGTCCCCCTCAAGCGAATAGGTGAGCGTCTTCACGTTTGAGCCGGTGCACTCAAGGTCGAGCACCGTGCTTACCGTGAGATAATCTGAGTCTGGGCCTCCCGACCAGCCAAACATCCCTCCAAGGAGCTTTCCCGCCGCCAGACGCGTCCCGTCGCCCTCGTCAACACCCTCGGCATATGCGGCGAGAGCGAAGAAGTTGCCCTGGCCTGCGGTGCTGCTCTCTCCCGGCCGCGGCCGGGCAACGACGGAGAGAACAAGAAGTGCGGCAGCCGACCCAACCAGCCCGAGGCCGGTTGCTACGACGACGCGACGCGTGACGGGACGCCCGGCGCCGCCCTCCTGCGCGACCCGGCGCGGGTGGCTCTCCCTTCCGTCATCTGTTGTCGTAGCCTCGGCCAGCACGGCCGCGCGAACGCCTCCGGGTAGGGTGACCCTGCGCGCTCGCGCGCGGAACCGCTCAAGCATGTGCTCGTCCATAGTTCTCCTCCTTTGCCGTGCTCGCGGGGGACTCGAGCATCTGTCTCATCTGCTTGCGCGCCCGGTGAAGGCGCGTGCGCACCGTCGCTGGCGGACTTCCCACGATGCGGGCGATCTCCTCGGTCGTGTACTCCTCCACGTAGTGGAGCAGCGCAACCACGCGGAGCTTCTCGGGCAGGGCTAGGAGGGCCTGCCATACCGGGTCGGCCCGGAGCTCCGCGAGGGCGGCGTCCTCCGCGCTCGGGTCTTCTGCCGGCAGCTCGCGAGCGGCATCGTCGGTGCTCTCCACGCGTCGCCTCCAGGGCGTGCGGTAGAGTTCGCGGCATCGGTTGACGGTCGTTCGCAGGAGCCACGCCTTCAGATGCTCGTTGCTCGTGAACGCCGTGCCGTCCGTGAGCAGTCGGCAGAACACGTCCTGGGCAACGTCTTGCGCGTCGTGCACGGAGCGGGTCTGAGAGAGCGCCGTGACATAGACGGAGTTGCCGTGCCGGTCCATTGCGTAGCGGATGAACTTTTCGCCTCTTTGTGCTCCCATGGCTATCACCTCCTCGCCTATAACATGCGTGGGCGTCGCATAATGTTCCCCAAGGCGCGCAAAAGTGACGGGCGCTATTTCACGATGGATGGTGTGATGGACGAGCGGGAATTCAGGGCATGTGGGCGCAAGAAGCGCTACGAGACGCGCGTGGAGGCCCGCAAGGCCGCAGAGAGGAACTCTCGCCGCAAGGATGCGCCTAAGATTTTCATCTATGAGTGTCCGTACTGCGGCGGTTGGCACCTCACGCACCGCCGCCCGGGACGCTAGCTCATTTGTAGGGTGTTTCTGGCGGGGTGTCTTAAGTATCACCTTGCAAGTAGCAATTCAACTACCTGCGGAAATACGGAGATTAGTCACATCTGATACTCGGCAGGGCCTTCGCGAAATGCCCTCAAAATGAGAGACCGCTCAGTCGTGGGAAAGTGCCTGTCCCTTTTGCACGTTCACAATGACGATGCCCAGGCTCACGAGCACGAGGGCCGCCACGGCCACTACGGGGCTCACCACGTTGGTCTCGCCGAGAAGGACGGCCGAGAGCAGCACGCCAAAGACCGGGTTCATGAAGCCGAAGATTGCCACGCGCGACACGGGGTTCGCCGCCAGCGCGAGCGACCACAGCGAGTAGGCCGCGGCGGAGATGAAGCCCAGATAGGCGAGGAGCGCGAGCGCGGGCAGCGGGTTCGCGGCGTCTGCCGGCGCCACGTGACCGCCCGCCGCGATGCCCACCGCCAGCATGATCGCCCCGCCGAGGACGAACTGCCAGCCGGAGAGCAGCACGGGGTCGTGCTCGCGCGAGAAGCGCTTGGCCAGGTTGCTCGACGTGGCGGCGGCCAACGTGGACGCGAGCACCATGCCCTCGCCGGAAAGCGTGAAGCTAAGGCCTTCGGACTCGCCCGTCACGTTCACGAGTACCACGCCCGCAAAGCCGATGAGGCAGCCGAGGACCTTGCGGCCCGTGAGCCGCTCGAAGCGAAAGACCAGCGCGGCCAGAAGCACGCAGAGAAACGAGTTGCTCGCCTCGAGGATGGAGCTCGTGACGCCCGCGCAGTTGGCGAGGCCCACGTAGAAGAGGACATACTGGAGTACGGTCTGGAAGAGCGAGAGCGCGCCGATGGCGGGCAGGTCGCGCCGCTCGGGCACAAAGGCGCGCCGCGTGGCCACGCTCATGCCCGCCACCACCATGAGACCCGCGATGACGAAGCGCGTTCCGGCAAAGGCCAGGATCGAGGGCACGTCCGCCGCGTCGATGGCAAAGAGCCCGTAGCCGATCTTCACGCACGGGAAGGCGGAGCCCCACAGAAAGCAGCTTGCCAGACAGGCCAGGACCACGCCCGGCAGCGTGGCGATGAAGGGAGTCTTCTGGGGGTTGGTTACGGCCTCTGAGCTCACGTTCTTCTCGCTTCCCTCGGTATTATGCCGCATGACATCCTAGCAGGAATCTTGCAGCCGCGTACGCAAAGGACGGAACTTGTGTTCCACAAACAAATGTTCTAATATCAAGAAAGAAGAATAGTGGAAAGGGGACGCAAGATGGTTTGCAATACTTCTGTCATTCAGTACTATATCCGTATTGCGGAAGTATGGTGATGCGGAATGAGGTTCAAGGAGGCATCGCTCGAAGCATTTTGGAGAAGTCCTGCTCGCCATACGCCGCCGTGGATTCCGGCGAGCATCCGCAGGCAGCTATTTCGAAGGCTGCAGATGCTCGATGCCGCTCACGAGCTTAGGGACCTTAGGGTTCCTCCGGGCAAACAGGCTGGAGAAGCTGAAGGGTGAACGGGCAGGAAGCTTCAGCATCCGTGTCAACGATCAATGGAGGCTTTGCTTTCAATGGGAAAGTGGGGAGGCGATAGGGGTTGAGCTCTGCGACTACCATGACTGACGTCATCTCAACTCCGGGGGAGATTCTATCCGAGGAGTTTCTAGTTCCGATGGGCATCAGTCAGTACCGGCTGGCCAAGGCGATTGGTAAGCCGCAGTCCGCGATTTCCGACATCGTGAATGGGCGACGGTCTATCACGCCCGAGATGGCCTGGCTTCTTGGCAAGGCCTTGGGCACCACGCCTGAGTTCTGGCTGAGCCTTGAGGCAACCTATCAGCTCAAATTGCTTGAGGCGCGCCCCGATCAGCCTGAGGTTGCCGTTCTGGTCTGATGGGCAACAGGTGCGGCGGCCTTCCAGCTGAAGTTTCTTGAGAAGGACGGGCGGGCCACCCGCACGACGTTACTCCGTGAAGTACGCCACGCCGCCCTCGATGAGCGGCTGGTACGCGTTGCCCGGCACGTTCTTGTAGAGGCCGGCGCCGGAGCGCTCGGTGTGGCCCATCTTGCCGAGGATGCGGCCGTCGGGCGAGGTGATGCCCTCGATGGCGAGCACCGAGCCGTTGGGGTTGACGTCGAGGCTCATGCCCGGAGTGCCGTCCTCGTCCACGTACTGCGTGGCAACCTGGCCCGCGGCCACGAGCTGCGCGACCATCTCGGGCGAGGCCACGAAGCGACCCTCGCCGTGGGAGATCGCGATGTTGTGGACGTCGCCGACCTCGCACTTGGAGAGCCAGGGGCTGAGGTTGGACGCCACGCGCGTGCGCACGAGGCGGCTCTGGTGGCGACCGATGGTGTTGAAGGTGAGCGTGGGGCAGGCGTCGTCCATCGGGCAGATGTCGCCGTACGGCACGAGGCCCAGCTTGATGAGGGCCTGGAAGCCGTTGCAGATGCCCAGCATGAGGCCGTCGCGCTTCTGCAGCAGCTCGCGCACCGCCTCGGTGACCTCGGGCGCGCGGAAGAACGCGGTGATGAACTTGGCGGAGCCCTCGGGCTCGTCGCCGCCGGAGAAGCCGCCCGGGATCATGACGATCTGGCTCTCGCGGATGCGGCGCGCGAGCTCGTGCGTGCTCTCGGCCACGGCCTCGGGCGTGAGGTTGTTGATGACAAAGACGTCCGCCACCGCTCCGGCGCGCTCGAAGGCGTGCGCTGTGTCGTACTCGCAGTTGGTGCCCGGGAAGACGGGGATGATGACGCGCGGGCGCGCCACGTGGACGGCGGGCACGGGGCGGCCCTTGCCGGAGGCGGCGAGGTCGAAGGAGACGGTCTCGACCTTCTCGCCCTCCGCGCGATACGGGAAGACGGACTCGACGGCACCCTCCCAGGCCTCCTGGAGCTCGGTGAGGTCGATCTTCTCGCCGCCGACGGAGAGCTCGTAGGCCTCCGTGGTGGTGCCAAAGAGCGAGGCGGTCACGCCCTCGGGCACGTCGGGCAGCTCGGCGTCGTCGGAGAGCTCCACGAGGAAGCTGCCGTAGGACGGGCAGAAGAGGGCGTCCGCGCCAAAGGCCGGCGCGAGCTCGAGTCCGATCTGGTTGCCCACGCACATCTTGAACGCGGCCTCCGCCACGCCGCCGTAGCCGGGCGTGGAGACGGCGAGCGCGTCGCCGCGGCCCACGAGGCCCTCGACGTAGGAGAACGTGTCGAGAAGGGCCTGGGCGCCGGGGGTGAGGCCGTCGTCGGCGTAGTTCGGCACGAGGACGAGCACGCGGTGGCCGGCCCCCTTGAACTCGGGCGAGGTCACGCGGTCCACGGTGCCGAGGCCCGTGGCAAAGGACACGAGGGTGGGCGGGACGTCCAGCTCCTCGAAGCTGCCGGACATGGAGTCCTTGCCGCCGATGGAGCCGATGCCGAGGTCGACCTGCGCCATGAGGGCGCCGAGAAGGGCGGCTACGGGCTTGCCCCAGCGGCGCGGGTCCTCGCGCAGGCGCTCGAAGTACTCCTGGAACGTGAGGTAGAGGTTCTCGTGCTCGAAGCCCGCCGCCACCATGCGGCTCACGGACTCGATGACGGAGAGGTAGGCGCCGGTGTAGCAGTTGGCGCTCATGAGGTAGGGGTTGAAGCCCCACGCCATGCCGGAGCACGTGGTGGTCTCGCCGTCCACGGGGAGCTTGGCGGCCATGGCCATGCTGGGCGTGAGCTGGGTGCGCCCGCCGAAGGGCATGAGCACGGTCGCGGCGCCGATGGTGGAGTCGAAGCGCTCGGAGAGGCCCTTGTTGGAGGCGACGTTGAGGTCGGTCACGAGGGCGCGCATCCTCTCGGCGAGGGTGTCGCCCTCCCAGGTGCGGCAGAACTCCTCGGGGGCCTCCACGTGCGCGGAGGTCTCCTTGGGGGCGCCGTTGGAGGCGAGGAACTCGCGGCTCACGTCCACGATCGTGCTGCCGCGCCAGCTCATGCGCAGGCGGGGCTCCTCGGTGACGGTGGCCACGACGGTGGCCTCGAGGTTCTCCTCGTGCGCGTAGCCCATGAACTCGTCGACGTCCTCCGGGGCGAGCGCCACGGCCATGCGCTCCTGGGACTCGGAGATCGCGAGCTCGGTGCCGTCGAGGCCCTCGTACTTCTTGGGAACGAGGTCGAGGTTGATGTCCAGGCCGTCGGCCAGCTCGCCGATGGCCACGGAGACGCCGCCCGCGCCGAAGTCGTTGCAGCGCTTGATGAGGCGGCAGGCGTCCTCGCGGCGGAAGAGGCGCTGGAGCTTGCGCTCGATGGGAGGGTTGCCCTTCTGAACCTCGGCGCCGTCCTGCGCGAGGGAGTCCACGTTGTGCGCCTTGGAGGAGCCGGTGGCGCCGCCGATGCCGTCGCGGCCGGTGCGGCCGCCCAGCAGCACGATCTTGTCGCCGGGCGCCGGGCACTCGCGGCGCACGTGGGAGGCCGGGGTGGCGCCCACGACGGCGCCGATCTCCATGCGCTTGGCCACGTAGCCGGGGTGGTAGAGCTCGGAGACCTGGCCCGTGGCCAGGCCGATCTGGTTGCCGTAGCTGGAGTAGCCGGCGGCAGCGGTGGTCACGAGCTTGCGCTGCGGGAGCTTGCCCTCCATGGTCTGAGAGACGGGGACGGTGGGGTCTGCCGCGCCGGTGACGCGCATGGCCTGGTAGACGTAGCTGCGCCCGGAGAGCGGGTCGCGGATGGCGCCGCCGATGCAGGTGGCCGCGCCGCCAAAGGGCTCGATCTCCGTGGGGTGGTTGTGGGTCTCGTTCTTGAAGAGGAAGAGCCAGTCCTGGTCCTCGCCGTTGACGTCCACCTTGACCTTGACGGTGCAGGCGTTGATCTCCTCGGACTCGTCGAGGTTCTTGAGCTGCCCGGTGTGCTTGAGCCACTTGGCGCCGATGGTGCCCATGTCCATGAGGCAGACGGGCTTCTCGTCGCGTCCGAGCTCGTGGCGCATCTCCATGTAGCGGTCGAACGCGGCGCGGACCACCTGGTCGTCGAACTGCAGGTGCTCGAGGGCGGTGCCGAAGGTGGTGTGGCGGCAGTGGTCGGACCAGTAGGTGTCGATCATCTTGATCTCGGTGATCGTGGGCACGCGCCCCTCGCCGGCGAAGTAGCTCTGGCAGAAGGTGATGTCCGCGAGGTCCATGGCAAGGCCGCGCTCGTCGATGAAGGCCTTGAGCTGGGCCTGGTCGAGCTCTAGGAAGTCGCTCAGCACCTCGACGTCGGCCGGCTCGGGGTAGGTCTGGCGCAGGGTCTTGCGCTCCTCGAGGGAGGCCTCGCGCGCCTCCACGGGGTTGATCACGTAGTGCTTGACCGCGTCGAGCGCCGCGGGGGTGCAGGCGCCCTCGATGACATAGACCTTGGCGCAGCGCACCGTGGGCCGCTCGCCCTGGCTGATGAGCTGGACGCACTCGGCGGCGGAGTCCGCGCGCTGGTCAAACTGGCCGGGCAGCGCCTCCACGGCAAAGACGCTCACGTTCTTCTCGCCCAGGCTTGCGGGAAGCTCGCGTGAGGTGACGTCCACCTGCGGCTCGCTGAAGACAATGGGTACGCAGCGCTCGAAGAGCTCGGCGTCGATTCCCTCCACGTCGTAGCGGTTGACGATGCGCAGACGTGCGTCGGGCGCGAGGCCCTCGGTGACGACGGACGCGAGCTCGGCCCTGAGCTGCTGAGCCTCGACGTCGAACCCCGGCTTCTTCTCCACGTAGATGCGTGAGACCATGCGCGACTACCTCCTGGTTGCTGAAGGTGCGGTGATAGTCCCACCATTCTACGGCAAAATGCTACCGCTCGGCGGTCGGACGGTCCTTCTCGGCGCCTAGGGCACGAGCGCCAGCGCGGCGAGAAGGGCCACGAGGCCCAGGGTCAGCGCCATCGCCACGCCCTCGTGGACGCCCACGCGCTGCTCGTGGAGGTGCGTGCGCCCCGATCCGCCCTCGTAGCAGCGGGCGTCGAGTGCGCGGGAGAGGCCGTCGGCGTGGCGCAGGCCGCTCGCGAGAAGTGCCACGACCACGGGCACGACGGAGCGCACGCGCTGGACGGGGCCGCCCTCGTCGAAGGCGCCGCCGCGCAGGGACTGGGCGTCGATGATGGCGGAGGCCTCGTCTGCCAGGGTTGGGACGAAGCGCATCATGAGCGAGAAGACCATGGCGATCTCGTGGCCCGGCAGGCCCAGGCGCGAGAGCGGCGAGAGCATGCGGTCGAAGGCGTCTGCGAGCTGCGTGGGCGTGGTCGTGAGCATGATGAGCGAGCCCGCAACGAGCGCCAGGGCGAAGCGGGCGGTGTAGAGCGCCGCCGCGCGCAGGCCGCCCTCCGTGACGGAGAGGGGGCCGAGCGCGGCCACGACGTCGCCCGTGTGCACGAAGACCAGGTTGAAGAGCGAGAGCACGGCGAGAAACACCAGGAGAGGCCGGACGGACGCGAGCACGCGTCCGGCGGGCACGCGCGCGGCGGCCAGCGCGCCGGCCACGAAGGCCGCGGCAGCAAGGAGCTGGGGAAGGCTCGATACGCAGAAGATCGCCACGAGCGCCACGAGCGTGCAGACGAGCTTGACGCGGGCGTCGAGCCTGTGGACGGGGGAGTCCGCGGCAAAGTACTGTCCCACCGAGATGCGAAGCGCCACCTACCTCACCTCCGCGACTTGACAAAGGGACTGTCCCCTTGTCAAGTTGGCGACGAGCTCGTCGGTGGTGATGGGGTCGCCGAGCTCCGGCCAGCCGCGGCGCTCCAGCTCGCGCGCCACGCGCAGCGAGCGCGGGATGCCGAGCCCGCTCTGGGTGAGCCGCGGCTCGCTCTCGCGGGAGAAGACCTCGCGCGGCGTGCCCACGGCGACGAGGCGCGACTGGTCGAGCGCCGCCATGCGGTCGCAGCGCGCGGCGTCCTCCATCGAGTGCGTGACCTGCACGAGCGTGATGCCCTGCCCGCGCAGGCGGGCGAGCACGCGCCGCAGCATGGCGCGGCCGCGCGGGTCGAGGCCGGCGGTGGGCTCGTCGAGCACGAGGACGCGCGGCTCCATGGCGAGTATGCCGGCGAGCGCGCAGAGGCGCCGCTGCCCGCCGGAGAGCTTGAAGGGCGAGGCGCCGCGTCGCCCCGCAAGCCCTACGAGCTCGAGCGCGTGCGTCACGCGCCGGTCGACCTCCTGCTCGGGAAGGCGCAGGTTGCGCGGGCCAAACGCCACGTCCTTCTCGACCGTCTCGGCGAAGAGCTGACGCTCGGGGTGCTGCATCACGTAGCCGATGGCGCGGCGCGCGGCCTTGCGCCCACGGCGGGATGAGGTGTCGTTCCCGTCCACGACCACGCGGCCGCGGTCCGGGACCTCGAGTCCGCAGAGCAGGCGCAGCAACGTGGACTTGCCGGAGCCCGTCTGGCCGATGATGGCCAGCGAGGACCCCTCCGCCACCTCGAGGGACACGTCGTCGAGGGCGGGCACGCCGCGCCCGTAGGAGAAGGACGCGTGCTCGACCTGCAAAATGGGGGCCTGCGAATTGGGGACGTGTTTTTTCGTGCAGACAGAACGGGACAGGCCCGTCTCCTTGGTTGGATGCGGCGAGTTGGGATCGACGCATCGTTCGGGCCTGTCCCGTTCTGTCTGCACGAAAAAACACGTCCCCAATTCGCAGAGCTCGTCGAGAAGGGCGGGCTCGCTACAGGTCCAGGGGAGGCCCAGGCGTTGAGAGAGGTGTGCGGCGAAGGGCACCTCAAGGCCAAGCTCGGAAAGCTCGGCGCCGCAGGAGAAGACCTCCTCGGGCGCTCCCTCCAGGGCGACGCGTCCGTGGTCGAGCACGATGACGCGGTCCGCCTCGAGGGCCTCCTCCATGAAGTGAGTCACGTGGACGAGGGTGGTGCCCGCCTTGGCGAGCCTCCCCATCACGCGCAGAATCGCGGCGCGCCCGCGCATGTCGAGAAGCGAGCCGGGCTCGTCGAGCACGAGCACCGCGGGTTCCATGGCGAGCGCCCCGGCGATGGCCACGCGCTGCT
>CALUJT010000008.1 GCA_944321005.1 uncultured Atopobiaceae bacterium
CTACGACATGGGCTACTGGGAGAGGAGGCGCGCCGCGGCGTGACCCCCATCTCCAAAGTGGTTTAAAAGCGTTTGAGGGGGATTGTCCTTGTTGTAGGCATTCATGTCGACATCGACGGCATCCGGGTACAGCGTCACGGTAAGAGAGGGCAGGGTCATCTCGGAGGAACCCACCGGCGTACCCTCGTTGTTGCGGAACATGCAGCTGAAGACGAGCATCTTCGGGTCATTCTCGTCGAGAATGGCATTGATGCCCATCGCCGTGTCGGAAGAGGTGTTGCTAATCGAGAAGACCGGTATGCCGCCCACCTCGATGGTGACCATACGCGTGCTCCCGGAGGGAACGCTGCTCACGATGTCAAACTTGCCGGCAAGGATCGCCTCTTGGACGCCACCCTTCCAGCTGACCTCCTGCGGGAGGACGAGCGTGTCGCTCAGCGTGAGGGACCCGACGTAATCCTCGCCAAGACGCTCCGTGGGCGACTCGCCCGACGTCGCATCCCTGGAGAAGCTAATCGTCCAGACGAGCGGATCGGCCAGCGTGCCCGTCGAACCGTCCTCCGGAGCGAGGACATCGATTTGCGGGCTCCGCGCCGTCTTGTTGATCGTGTACTCCTGCCTGACGGTCTTCCAATGCGCGTAGACCATCGCGCCGTCGGCAGGCCGATCAATCTTGCTGGTGGGAACAACACCGTCGACGAGGTCGTGCGTGCCATAGGGCTCGCCGATCTCTCCCCACACGACAAGGCCGCCGCCCGGAGAGGTGAGCGTAGGATAGAGCGCGCCGAACCTGAATTCCATCGAGCTCAGGTTTTCGGGCGGCGTGATCTCATAACAGAAGGTGTAGGGATCCTCCGTCGCATAGCACTTCACGGAGAGGTCGTCATACTGGATCGTCTGTCCGGCGGTGAACCCCGCGAGGACACCCTCTGCCTCGGTGAAATGCGCGAAGATCCGGTAGGTGTGTCCCGCCTCGAGATCGTTGACCTGCGCCGAGATGTTGAGGGTCGCCCCCGTTAGCAGCGACCAACCGCCCGTCTCGCTGCCGTCGGCGCTCGGCACCCATGCGAGCGTCTCGCTCTCCTTCATAGCAGTTAGTGTCAGCGGAGATGCGCCGGCATGCTTGCCGGAGCCTGCGACCGTGAGCGACCGCGGCCCTCGCATGGAATTGGCAAAGTCGCCCTCGCTCGAGGAGCCTTCCAGCCCGGTATTGGCAAACGCGTTGTATCCAAAGCGGATATCAGGGTTTTCCCCCTTGAACAGGTCCTGAACGCCCTCGACCGAACCCTCGCCGTTTACCTCAACGAGGGTCGGTCGGTTTGCGAGCGCGTTAGTCTCGAACAGCTCAATATTCTTGGGCTCTTGGAACGTTATGCTCGTCAGGTCCTGGGCCCCGCGGATGGCGTCACGGCCAACCGTGGTCACGGTATAGGCCTCACCATCGGCCGCATGAACCGTAGCGGGAATGGTGATCGACATCGTGGGAACACCGTTGACGCTCGGCGAGCAGTAGATGACCGTCGCGGACTGAGTCGTCTCGTCCAGAGCATAGACGACACCCTGATTGTCGACGTAGAGCTCGCCGGAAAGCGACGACAGCGGCGATGAGAGAGTTGAGAACGCTCCCTCGTCAACCGTCAGATGGTTGTTGGGGGCAAAGATGACCTCCTGGGCATACTCACCAAAGATGTCAAAGTCCGCGGAGAGGTGGTCGACGTTCTCGCCTATCACCAGGTCGTAGCTCAGGCGGCCGGCACCAACGAACTGCGGGTAACCAGTGAGGTCCTTTGCATCAAAGACCAGCGAACCCATGGACGTACAGTTGTTAAACGCGTTATCGTTGATCGCTGTGATGCTTGCCGGAATGGTCGCCTCCTGAAGGGCAGAGCACCCGTTGTAAACGGAGCTGAGATTCGCCCCACAATCTACCTCTGCCGGAAGCGTGACGCGCTCGAGAAGCGAACTGCTTTCAAACAGGCTGTTGATTCCGCTAGGGAATGTGACCGAGTCCCCTAGATTGATCTCTACGATTCGCGTGTTGGTGAATGCCGCGCTCGGAACCGTGACGGCGCAGTCGTCGGAAATCGTCAGCTTCTGCAGCCCTTGACAATAACGGAACGCCTGCTGATCGATTGCGGTAACTTCCTCGGGTACGACATACTCGAGCGACTCTTGATGTGTGGGGTACTTGACTACAGCCCAGGTGCTCCTCTCCTCGTCGTTGTACCTATAAAGGACGCCGTCATCCTCCCCCACAAAGAACAGGGACTCTTCCTCGGTGCCCGTTACTCGATACTCCAGTGCGCTGCAGCGATACAGCCAATTGGTCCCCACGCTCTTGAGCGTGCTGGGGAGAACCAAGATACCGTCTGCGGACATGGACTCTTCAAGGGCCTGTGAGCCGATGCTTTCGACTCCCTCTTCAAAGGTGATTTTGGGAATGTTGCGACAGCGGAAAAACGACCCGTTCCCCACCGTCTTCACGTTGCCGGGAACCGTGATTTCCTGATCGAAGTCGTTGTACTCAAACGCCCAGTTACCGATTTTTGTAACGGTCTCGGAGATACTCACACCGCCCGTTGCCCCAAGATCTGAAAAGGCGTTATTGCCAATCTCCGTAATGCCTTTACCGATGACAATGTTATCGACGTTATCTTTGGCCTCGCTCGCCCAAGGTCCCAAGCCATTGGGAATGACGCCTTCGCCCTCCACGTAGAGCGTACGCACGCCGCGCTCGTCGCGCACCAGGCGCCAGGTGATCTGATCGTTCAGGGATCCCTCAGCGATGACCTCGTCGGTCGGGCTGTCGTACGTGACCGGCTCGTCCCCCTCGGGCTGGGAAGACGCGCTGGCCCCGCCGCCCTGCGAGTCGGCCTGCATGCCTGTCGGGCTCGCAACGACCGACTCATCCGCCACGCCGCTGCCATCGGAAGGCGGCTCCGGGCTTTCGGGGTCGCTCCCGTCGTCGGCGCCCTCGACGTCCTCGACGTTCTTCTCGCCCTCGTTCTTCTCGTCCTCCTGCTCGCCGTTGGCAAGCAGCTCGATTCCGGGAACCTCGTTGGAGGACTCGAGCGTGATCGCGGGAAGAACGAGCATGTACACCGTGGCAAAGACCACGATGGCGGAGAGGCAGGTGACTCCTATCTGCCAGGCGCGGTGCCTGCGGAAGCGCCTCTCGAGCATCTGCGCGAACTCTGCGATGGTTGGGGTGTGCCTGTCGTCCATGTTGTCCCGCCTGTCTAGCTAATCGGGCCGAGCTCCGTGAGCGGCCAGATCCTGAACGCGATGTTTCCCACGACCTGCTCCTCCGCCACGCAGCCGATGGTGGTGCTGCGGCTGTCGACGGAGGTGGCGCGGTGGTCTCCCATGACGAAGTAGCGACCGTCGGGCACCTGGTAGGGGAGCTCGATGTCACACTCGCCGAGGGCCTTGTCCGTGAGGTACGGCTCGTCGAGCGGCTGGTCGTTCACCGAGACGTTGCCGTACTGATCTATGTCGACCCAGTCGCCCGGGCCGGCGATGACGCGCTTGATGAGAATCTTGTTGTTGTAGTAGAACGCGATGACGTCGCCCTGGCTGAAGGAGCCTCCCTTGAGGGAGACCACGAGCTGGCCATCGTGCAACGTGGGTGTCATGGAGCTGCCCGTGATCTGCAAGACGGGCGTCACGAGCGTGGCAACGAGCACCGCCACGGCCGCCACCGTCACGAGTATCGCTAGCGTGCTGCGCAGCGCGCTCCTGAAGCGGCTGCGCGTGAGCTCGTTCTCCAGCTCGGCGTAGAGTGTCTCGAGCGCGGGAATCTCCGGACGCGAGGGACTCTGTGGGGCGGCGCCTACGGCCTCGCCGCCGCCGGACTGGTGTCTAGAACGCGATAGGGGGGGGGTAGACGATTCTACGATTTCGGCCGTGCTAAGCGAGGGTTTCCGAGCATGATTAGCCGAAGCATAGGAAGTGGAGCGGAAGTCGCTCTCCTCCCGCGCGATCAGGATCTCAAGAAGCTCCTTCTTGGAAAGTTGTCCCAGTCCGCGTCTTGCCATACTCCGTTTGTCCTGCTTATTTGCTCATGAGGCCTCGATAGAACATAGAAAATGTATCACAGCCCCAAGCTGGCGTTAAGGTTACGAAATCGGGTATTGAGGCACTCTTGGCTTGGTTACAGATTGATATTGGTTAGGGATTTTATTTTCTATTTCCAATTGACGGGGGGTGATTTTTAAAGCACTCTCCGGTAACGGCTTCCCCCACCTTCTGCTCATTACTCGCATATCTCAGAGGGCCGGGTCGAGAAAACGGATTTGCGCAGGAAACTTAGGCATTGAATGCCCGCCCCTCCCCGCACGATGGAGTTTTTCGTTATGAGCATTGTGTGGGCGAGAAGAACGACGGCCCGCAGGCATCCATCGCCTACGGGCCGTCGCTTCGTGGGTCCTCCTGACAGAATACCCTGTCCCCTTTGTCAGGTTAAGGTCCGTATGGTCGCCGGTGTCGGGCGTCTGGGGACGGACGGGGTTCGCCGGACGGACGGGGGTGTCGGGATCGTCCGGGTCCGCGGGGTCATCGGGCCCGTCGGGGTCATCCGGATCCGTGGGATCGTCCGGATCGACCGGCTCGTCGGGGTCGACAGGGTCATCCGGCCCGCTCGGGTCGGACGGGACCGACGGACGCCTCTCGTCCACGGCCACCAGCGTGAGGCCGTTACTGGAGACGAAGTAGCCCGGGGTAAACGACCCATCCTGCTGAGCCTGCGAGGTCAGCGAGGCGGAGATGGTTCCGTCGGCCCTAACCTCAAATTCAAAGGGGTCGCTCAGGACCCGATAGCCCGAGGGCGCAACGGTCTCGACAATCTCATAGCTCTCCCCGCCAACGAGCTTCTCGAGCCTGAGCTTGCCGTCCGTCCCCACGGTATAGCTGCGAGAGACGTTCGCGCCGGCGCTATCCGAGAAAACGCCCGTGATCTTGAACGTCGCACCGGAGAGCGCGCTGCCGCGGGTGTTGACCTTTGCGAGGTCGAGCTCGATAAGCTCGTCCGCAACAATGACGCTCGCACGGTCACCACCAACGGACAAGCCGCCCGTCGGGGTGCCTTCCGCTGTGATGAAGCCGTCCTCTGCCACCGTAAAGGTGAGTTCCCCTGCGTTGAGCTCGTAGCCCGCGGGCGCCTTCGTCTCCGTCACCGTATAGGAGCCCCCGGCAACAACGAGTCCGGACACCTTCGCCGTTCCGTCGTTGCCGGTCGTGAAGGTCTTTGCGCCGGTGTCGCCGTCCGCAAAGGAACCGCCGGCGACGGGCGTAACCGTGAGCTCAGCGCCGGGCAGGGCCTTCCCGCTAGCGTCCCTCTTCACGAGATCGATGACAAACGGGTCGTCGTAGGCAACGATGCTTGCGTTGTCGCTCCCAACGGCAAAGCCGGGTGTCGTTCCGTCGGAGCTGGCGGAGCCAGCGTCAGCGGTTACGGTACCATCGGCGTTCACCGTGAAGCTGAACGTACCGATGATGGCCCTGTGGCCGGCAGGAGCCTTCTGCTCCGTGAGCGTATAGGCCTGCCCCGCAGCAAGGCTGAAGGTCGTGCCATCGCCCTGAAGGCCGGTCAAAGATAGTCCGCCCTTCGGAACCGTTGCAACAAGCGACCTTCCTCCCTGGCTGTCCAGCTGATGGGTGGTGTCGTTGACAAAGAGACCGGTCAGCGAGAAGGACGCGCCGTCCAGGGAGTTGCCGGAGAGATCCTGCTTGACGAGCTTCACCTCAACCGGGGCGTCGCTTGCCACGATCGTCACCACGCCATCGTTGCCGCGCTCGACGGAGTACCCGCTCGGAGCGTCTTCGCCAAGCGTCACGTCACCATGTTCGTCCACGGTAAACGTCAGGTTCGGAAGGAGCTCGTAGCCCGCGGGCGCCTCGGTCTCGCGCAGCATGTAAGTCTTGCCGTCAACGAGGCCCTCGAGCTTGGTGACCTCAGTCGCCGACGTGGCGATCTCCCGCAGCTCTGCAGACTCATCCACACGACCTCCAGCGTACCCTGATCGGAGTCCATGGGCTCCGCGAATGCGTAGGAGAGACCGTTACCAAAGGCTGCCTCGAACGAGAGCACACCGACAAGAAAGAGAGCAAGTGCACGCTTACACCCGTCTTGAGAATTCTTTTTACCGCGAGCGTTCCCGGAGCTCCTTCTCCCGTTGAATCCGAGCATGAAACACCTTCCGACCTGCTAAAACGTACAAAGCTTCAGAAAAAACCAAGCTTTCTATTTTGCATGGGAGGGGGTACCTTTCAACACTACACTGCAGGTTGTGGGAAGTGTGATAGACCTCTTATTTCATGTTGTTCAGCGTCAGCGTTTGATATGCATCTGTTTCGAGACAACGCCCAACATCTGGCCCCGTATTGTGTTTAGTTGTTCGACCATACGTGGCAAGGGGCTCTGCGCAGCAACATGACCGCCCATGTTGACTACGTATCAACAAAGTCGCTGGTAATTTGTTCGATTTGTCGTTTGGTCGACCAAAGAGCTTGGGGCGATGCTGCGCTACTCGCCCTCCGCGTCAGGCTCCACGGCAGCGTCCACGAGCCTGCGGGAGATGGCATCGCAGAGAAGTGCGCCCACGACGGTCTTGGCGTCCTCTATGCGGCCATCGAGGACGGCGTCAACGAGCTCGCCCACCTCCACGAGGTCCACGTTGATGAACTCGTCCGCATCAGGGCTGGACTTGGAGAAGCTGAGGCCGGTGGCCATGTAGATGTGGATGAGCTCGTCGCAGAAGCCGGCCGAGGAGGCGATGGTCGTGAGATAGGCGATCTTCTCGGCCTCCATGCCGGTCTCCTCCAGGAGCTCGCGGCTGGCGCACTCGAGCGGGTCCTCGCCAGGGGCGAGCTTGCCCGCGGGAATCTCCACCGTCACACGTCCGAGGGCAGTTCGGTACTGACGCACGAGGCAGATGCGGCCCTCGTCCGTGAGGGCGACCACGGCAACAGCTCCCGGGTGGCGCACGACGTCGCGGATGGCGTTGCGACCGTCCGGCAGCTGGACGCGCAGACGATCCACGTTGAAGATGCGGCCGGTCCAGGCGACGTCCTCCGTAAGAGGACGCTCCGCCAGCGCCTCATCACGCGGGTCCTCGTCACCAAGAACGAGGTCACGTTCCTCCGGTGCCCCGGAAAGGTGGTCCTGACTGGCGCGGTCCCCGTCATAGGTGAAGGCGGCCACGGAGTCGCGAATATCGTCTACGGCGTAGTCGAAGTCCTCACGGGTGGGCTCGGTTACGTCGCGAGCGGTGATCTTATCCTCGGACATGGGGTCCTCCTGAGTCGTGGCTGGGCGCGATGGCGCCGTCTGAATACTCTAGCCCAAGGTGTGGTCGCTGGCCTACCTCAGGCTATCGAGAAGTTCTCCGTATCGACCAACCACGCCTTCCCTTAGTCGAACAAATTCCGGTATATAGGTTCTTATCGTCGTGTCTACCAGCTGTTTTGCTAGTTGTTGGTCGTATACGTGTGCGGTGTTGTTTCTATCTCTCAACATGGAGAGCCAGATTTCCTCGTCCAAGAACTCGTAGTAGCAGTTCGCCGCCTTGATGATGTCGCGCGGAGAACCCGTCACAGCGGTCGCATCGCCCTCATACGACAGGAGAGCCTTAAGGAGCTTCCAGCCAAGCTCGAATTGGAGAGAGAACTTGTCAATGATTCCGCTTTGCACGAAATCGTTGTCGAGATCTTGGTTAGGTGCAAGCACAAGCGTCTCAAGGGCAGAGGCGTAGTTATCGAACTTCTTCATAGAGAACCTTTCCATCACGCTGAATCTCCTGACGCAGCTCCTGGGAGATCTTATCGTCCAAGTTGACGATGTCCAGCCGAAGCAACGACCAAAGCTCCTCTTGGAGTCGGTCCTCCAAGGCAGGGAAATCAGGACACCCCTCGATAGCAAGGTCGATGTCACTCTTGGGAGAATTGGTTCCCCGAGCCCTTGAGCCAAACAAGATCACGCGCTGGGCACCAGCCTCACGCGCGAACTCCGCAATCTGCTGATAGACCTGTTCTATGGGTACAGTTCCCATGGCGAACCTCCTTTCTCCATCATAGGGGATAAGCGTCCCGTGCTATCTGCAGCCCACACTTTGTCGCAATGGACGATGTGATTTGCAAAGTAGTCGAATAGATGGCCTTTTCCGGCAACGCACCCCTAATCGCAAACCCGCAGATAGAGTTGAACGTATTGGTTCTCCTACCTGCCGATTTTGAACAATCTAGTTGTACTTGAGGGTTATTCAGGGTGGCAGATGAGCAGCTTTGTTGATACCAACCAAATCTTCGACCACTTTGCACAATACAACCTAGCTATGGTTGATGCCACTCGAATACGTCGACGTAACTACGTATAATTGCCGTAGTCGCATCGAACACGTGCCGTCTATGGCAGCAATCTCGTCTGGAGCAGGTATGGCAGTAACCAAGAGGGAAGTGGCAGATCAGCTTGGCGTGGCCAAGCAGACGGTCGTGAACTACATCGACAGGCTCGGTCTTGCGCCCGAGCACGTGAAGCGCGTGGGCAAGACGGACGTGCTGGACGACTTTGCCGTCTCCGCTCTGGCGGACGCCCTGGGCAAGAACATTCCCGCACGGACCGCCACGCCCTCCACTACTACCCTTGAGGACTCCGTCCCCACCGTGTCCCCCGACGCACGGGACACCGTCATCGCCGCCCTCAACGGGCGCATCGCTGACCTCAAGGAGCAGAACGACCGGCTCGTCTCCGAGCTCGCCGAGCTTCGTGCCTCGCGCGAGCGAGAGCTCGGCGAGCTCCGTGACCAGCTTGCTGCCGCCAACGACCGGGCCGCACGGCTCGCGGATCGCGTGGCCGGCATAGCCGAGCGTCAGCAGGCGATATCCGCCCTGCCGTGGTGGAAGCGCAGCGTCTTTGCGACCAAGCTACTGGGTCCTGGTTCCGAATAGTTTGGATTTTGTCGGTATCTACCTGTGCTTATTCGTTAGGCGAACATCGCACAAACCGAATACTCATCAAACAAAGCAGCGGGGCCGGCCCTCTTTGGGTCGGGCCCGCTCGGCATAGTAGAGAGGTCTTGGGAGCTCCCGGACGGTCCGGAACCGAAAAGCGTCCGGGAGGACCCAAAACAAGTGGGGGAGCCATCGGTCTTGGGCGCGGCCGGACAAAATGACCCCACAGAACGTCCGCAGACGCCCAAAAGCGAGACCGCTCGACCCAATGTCCAGACCAGAGAAGACCCCTACTCAGACGGGCTCTCAGGGCCTCAGGCTACTTCACGGCTCGCAGGCCAATATCCGTGCGGAACGTCTTGCCCTCGAAGTCGATGAGCTCACAGGCGGCGTAGGCGAGGGCGCGCGCCTCCTCGAAGGTGGGCGCCACAGCCGTGACGTCGAGCACGCGGCCGCCGGCCGTGACGAGCTCGCCGTCGCGCACGGCGGTTCCGGCATGATAGACGGTCACGCCGTCCATCTCCTCGGCCCTCTCGATGCCGGTGATGACCTTGCCCTTCTCGTAGCTGCCGGGATAGCCCGCGGAGGTGAGGACCACGGAGACCGCCCAGTCGTCGTCCCAGGCGACCATGTCCTGCGCAAGGGTGCCATTGTCGCAGGCCAGGAACACGTCCACGAGGTCGGCCTTCATGCGGGGCAGGACGACCTGAGTCTCGGGGTCGCCAAAGCGGGCGTTGAACTCAAGGACCTTGGGGCCCTCGGGGGTGAGCATGAAGCCGCCGTAGAGGCAGCCGGAGTAGGTGATGCCCTCGGACGCGAGCTCGGCCACCACGCGCTCCTCGACGTCCACCATGGCCGCCAGCTCGTCGGCGGAGACGAGGTGCTCGGGGACGGGGGAGTAGACGCCCATGCCGCCCGTGTTGGGTCCCTTGTCTCCGTCCAGGGCGCGCTTGTGGTCCTGGGCGGTGGCGAGCGGCACCACGGTCTTGCCGTCCGTGAGCGCCAGAAGCGAGCACTCGGGCCCCTCGAGGGTCTCCTCCACCACCACGGTGGCGCCGGCCTCGCCAAAGGCGCCGGAGAAGCACTCGTGCACGCCCTCGAGCGCCTCGTCGAGGGTCTTGGCAACGATCACGCCCTTGCCGGCCGCCAGGCCGTCCGCCTTGATCACGATGGGCGCGCCGACCTGACGCACGTAGGCCTCGCAGGTCTCCTCGTCCGTGAAGCTGCGGTAGGCCGCGGTGGGAACGCCCGCGCGAGCCATGACCTGCTTGGCGAACTTCTTGGAGCCCTCCATCTGGGCGGCATCGCCGTTGGGGCCGAAGCAGGGGATGCCGGCGGAGCGCACGGCGTCCGCCACACCCGCCACGAGCGGGGCCTCCGGGCCAATCACCACGAGCCCGATGCCGTGCTCGCGCGCCCAGTCCGCCACGGCAACGGGGGACTCGGCGTCGAGCTCGACGGGCTCGGCCATGGCGTTCATGCCGCCGTTGCCGGGTGCGACGTAGAGCTTGCCCGCGCGCGGGGACTCGGCGAGCTTGACGAGAAGCGCGTGCTCGCGGCCTCCGGAGCCAAGAAGCAGGATGTCGACCTTGGTGTTGCTCATGATGAACTACCTCCTCTGGGGACGGCCGGGACGGGGGCGCCCGGTCGACTTCTCATGACGTTGCGAGCGAGGCGCGAGGGTCAACGGGCAGCCCGTCCTTCTCGCCCTCGCCGTTCTTGCCTTCCTTCCAGTAGTCGCGCGCGGGGACGAGGGCCACGCCCACGGCACCGGTGCCGAGGACCTCCTCCACGGGCGGGGTGGCGCGGAGCGTGCCCAGGCTGGTGGCCTCGAACTCGTTGGTGTCCAGCGGCTTCTGGAGGGCGCGCAGGGAGGCCCTGTCGCCCGTCTCCACGCAGGCGTAGACGAGGGGCCCCTCGCCGGCGGAGACGCTGCTCATGGCGTGCGCGAGGCGCCCCGTGAGGTCCGCCAGGTCGCCCGAGCGCGCGAGCTGGGTGACCTCCCCGCCGGAGACGAGGAAGAGGCCCCGCTCGCCGGAGATGCGCATGCGCAGCGTGGACGTGGCGCGGCCTATGAGGCCAACGTGCCCGCGGCGGCCCCTCCTGCGCCCAAAGCGCGAGGACGAGGCGGGGATCACGAGCAGGCGCACGCGGCTCGCGAGCTCCTCGGCGGACGTCACGGCGTCCTCGAAGGAGCAGCCGTCGGCCCAGTGGCAGGCCAGCCTAAAGAGGACCATGCCCGTGGCCGCGGAGACCGAGCCGGAGTCCACCACCCGCACGTCCGCGACGTCGGAGACGGCAGCGGCCGCCTCGCGGGCGCAGAGGACCTCGGGCGAGAAGGACGCGCAGGAGTGCACGGACACGATGTTGCGCTGGCCCCTCGCCGCGATCCCGCGGTACGCGTCCACGAACTCCCGCGTCAGCTCGTCCGCGGAGAGCGGGGTGCCCAGCGTCTGCGCGACGGCGCCCACGAGCGTGGCCTGCGTGCGCTCGATGTAGAGCGGCGGCAGGTCGCACCCGCGGTCGCACACGATGGCGAAGTCACGGTCGAGCACGTGGCGCCCGTTCGACGTTAGTGCCAGTAGCGGTCGATGGTCTGCTCGCGGTCCGGGCCCACCGTGATGATGGACACGCGCACGCCCGCCAGCTGCTCGAGGAAGTCGATGTAGTCCTTGGCCTCGCGCGGGAGCTGGTAGAAGTTGCGGACGCCGGAGATGTCGCAGTTCCAGCCGGGCAGGGTCTCGTAGACCGGCTTGGCGTGGTAGAAGACGCTCTGGTGCTCGGGCACGGTGTGGTACTCCACGCCGTCGCACTCGTAGGCCACGCAGACCTTGATCTCGTCGAGGCAGCCCAGGACGTCGAGCTTGGTGATGGCAAGGTCCGTGAGGCCGTTGACGCGGGCGGCGTAGTTGACCACCACGGCGTCATACCAGCCGCAGCGGCGCTTGCGCCCGGTGGTCACGCCGTACTCGTGGCCCACCTCGCCGAGCTTGTCGCCGATCTCGTCGAAGAGCTCGGTGGGGAAGGGGCCGGAGCCCACGCGCGTGAGGTAGGCCTTGGCCACGCCGAGGACGCGGTCGATGTTGGTGGGGCCCACGCCCGAGCCGGTGACGGCGCCGCCGGCGGTGCAGTTGGAGCTGGTCACGAAGGGGTAGGTGCCGTGGTCGATGTCGAGCATCGTGGCCTGGGCGCCCTCGAAGAGCACGCTCCTGCCGGACTCGATCTGCTCGTTGAGGAAGAGCGAGCTCTCCACGATGTACGGGCGGATGCGGCTCGCGTACGGGAGATAGGTCTCGCAGATCTGCTCGACGGTGTAGGCGGGCAGCTCGTAGACCTTCTCGAGGATGGGGTTGGTGTAGGCGAGCGCGCTCTCGAGCTTCTCGCGGAAGATCTTCTCGTCCAGCATATCCTGGATGCGCAGGCCCGTGCGGTTCATCTTGTCCATGTAGCAGGGGCCGACGCCGCGCTTGGTGGTGCCGATGAGGTTCTTGCCGAGCTTCTTCTCGTGCGCGCCGTCGAGGTCCTTGTGGTAGGGCATGACGATGTGCGCGTTGCCGGAGATCTTGAGGCGGTCTGCGGAGATGCCCTGCTCGGCGAGCATGTCGATCTCCTGGAGGAGGATCTCCGGGTCCACGATGCAGCCGTTGCCGATCACGGGGTAGGTACCCTCGTACATGACGCCGGAGGGAACCTGGTGAAGCGCGAGCTTCTTGCCGTTGGCGATGACGGTGTGGCCGGCGTTGGCGCCGCCCGCGTAGCGGCAGACCACGTCGAAGTCGCCGGAGATGAGGTCGGTGACCTTACCCTTGCCCTCGTCGCCCCACTGAGTACCCACGAGCACTGATGCCGACATGTAAGTCCCTCTCGTCGAGTTTCGCATACAGAGTTCATTATACGGCAACACGCGCCCCGTGCAGCCTCATCAGGGGCCCGTCAGCCCGTCATCCCGTCAGTCGTGGAAGGTGTCCACCTCGACGAACTTGGTCGAGCCGGGGAGGAAGGTGAGCGGGATGTCCGCCAGGGCGCCCGAGCGGTTCTTGGCGATGATGAACGTGGTCTCGTTCATGTCCGGGCGGTCGTCGCGCGCGGCCTCATCCTCGTTCATGGAGCGGTCCAGCAGCGCCACGATGTCCGCGTCCTGCTCGATGGAGCCGGACTCGCGCAGGTCGGAGAGCTGCGGGCGCTTGCCCGTGCGGTTCTCGACGGTACGGTTGAGCTGCGAGAGCGCCACGACCGGGACCTCCAGGTCCTTGGCCATGATCTTGATGCCGCGGCTCATCTCGGAGACCTCGGTGGCGCGGCTGTCCGCGCGGTGCCCGCCCGAGGGCGGGGAGATGAGCTGCAGGTAGTCGATGATCACGAGGCCGAGCTTCTTGCCGCGCAGGATGCGCCGCGCCTTGGCGCGGATCTCGGTCACGGTGGTGCCAGGGGTGTCGTCGATCATGATGTCCAGCTGGGAGAGGTCGTTGGTGGCCTGGAGGATCTGCGGCCACTGCTCGTTCCTGATGCGCGCGGAGCGGATCTCCTGCAGGCCCACGCGAGCGTTGGCGGCCAGGAGGCGCTGGGCGATCTCCACCTTGGACATCTCGAGCGAGAACATGGCCACGCTCGCGCCGTTGAAGGCCGCGTTGGTCATGAGGTTGAGGGCGAAGGACGTCTTTCCCACGCCCGGGCGGGCGCCGATGACCACCATCTGGCCGGGACGCAGGCCCAGGAGGCACTCGTCGATCCTGGGGAAGCCGGTCATGACCCCCAGCGGCCCCTCGTGGTTGGCGGCGTTCTGTCCGAGCTCCTCGTAGAGGTCTGCCATGATCTCCTCGAGGGACTGCTCGTTCTTGTGGACGTCGCGGTTGGTGACGTCCAGGAGCATGCGCTCGGCGCGGTCCACGACCTCCTTGGTGTCCTCAGGGGCGTCGTAGGCGAGGGCCGTGATCTGCGCGGAGGCGCTGATCATCTTGCGCAGGGTGGTGTCTCGGTGGAGCATCTCCACGTGGCGGCGCCAGCCCACCAGCGCAAGTGAGTTGTTTCCCAGCCCCAGGAGGAAGCTGCGGCCGCCCACGCGCTCGAGCTCGCCCGTGGACTTGAGGTAGTCCGCCAGGGAGATGGTGTCGATGGGCATGTTCTTGTCGAACATCTCGCGCATGGCCACGTAAACCGTGCGGTTGGAGGGGAAGTAGAAGTCGTCCGGCTCGAGCTCGATGAGGCACTCCTGGAGGGCCTCGGAGGAGACCATCATCGCAGAGAGGACGGAGGCCTCGGCCTCGGGGTCCTGCGGCATGACGGCGTTCTCGTTGGCCGTCATCCTCGTGGGGTTAACGTCGTAGCTGCTCTGTGGCACGGTCTCTCCTTGCACGGTTTCCGGTGGGGCAATTATCGCACGCGGCGGCGGCGCGGGGGCCGGAAACGAGGGGGCGAGAAGGACGGTGGAGGCCCTGTGAGCGTGTCCCCGAGTTGTCAAGGGGCTATTTTGGGACCGTTGCCTTTATTTGGCCCGTGTTAAGAATAGACACCTCCTGAGCGGGGATTTCTTCCTTTTCTACGTTTTCAACAAGTTTTTCTTCTGCGGAAACGTCGGGTTTTCAACATCGGCGAACGGTTCGAAAACGACCCAAACACACGTGCGAGACAGGGCCTGGAATCTGATACCAGTTACAAAACCGCAGGTAGACGGCCTAGTTTGAATCTCTATAGAAAAAGGTGCCCCAAACGAGTCCTTCTCGTTCGGGGCACCTCATTACGCTTCTCTGACCTGCGGTTATTGTAGAAACCCCCAGTTCAGGGACAGGCGCGTTGAAAACTACTCGGCGACCTCGGCGGTCTCCTCGGCCACGACCTCGGCCTCAGCCTCGGGCTCGGCAGCCTCCTCGACGGCGGTCTCCTCGGTGACGCCAACGAGGACGTTGACGATGGCCGTGATCTCGCGGTAGAGGTTGACCTCGACGGCGTGCTTGCCGGAGGTCTTGATGTTGTTGCCGCGGCCGACGCGCTTGCGGTCGACCTCGATGCCGAGCTGGGCCTTGACGGCGTCGGCGATCTGGGCGGGGGTGACGGAGCCGAAGAGCTGGCCCTCCTCGCCGATCTTGGCGTCGACGGTCACGGACTTGCCGTCGAGAGCGGCCTTGGTGGCCTCGGCGGCGGCGATGCGCTCGGCCTCGCGCTTCTCGATGTTGTGACGACGCTCCTCGAGCTGCTTGATGTTGCCCGGGGTGGCGGGCTGGGCGATCTTGTTGGGGAACAGGTAGTTCTCCGCGAAGCCCTGGGCGACGTCTACGATGTCGCCCTCGCCGCCCTTGCCCCGAAGCTCACCCAAGAGGATGACTTTCATGGGATACTCCTTCGGTCAGCCGGCGTTTGCCGGCTCCTTGTCTTGCTCCGCGTTGCCCGTGGGACCAGGCTGCCCGCCGCGTGCGAGGTGGCGGAAGTTCGCCCAGACGTCCACGAGCCCCACGATGGACACTACGATGAACTGCGCTTCGAGATAGAGCCCCGCGACCGCGGCGAGCGAGCGCCCGAGGGCGCCCACGCCCCTCTCGCCGAGGAGGTGGGAGAGCACGCCGATCCCCTGTGCCAGGAACGCGAACCTCAGGGCCATGACCAGGTTGGCCGAGACCAGGAGGACGGTGTCCGGCGCGGCGGGGACGGTGAGCGCCGCGGCGAGTCCCGCGACCGAGGCCACGAGCGCGGCCACGATCCAGAGGGGGAGGTCGAAGTCCGCTAGACGCGGGCGGGAGACCTCCGGCATGCCGGCGGCGGCGAGCCACGCCCCGAGATGGGCCATGAGGCCTTCGGCCAGGGAGGCCATGACGTAGCCCGTGGGCCACATCACCTCGAGCGTGGCGATCGTCGAGTCGACCTGGGCGGCTGCGGTGGGAGACGCCTCGGCGAGCTGCTGGCGCGCGTAGGTCAGCAACTCCCTCACGGTGTCCGCGAGCGTGGTTCCGCCCGCGGAGGCTGCCGCGGCGTCAACGCCGAGGTGGCATGCCGTGATGGCGGCCACCACGATGCACGAGGCACCGGGCGTGAGCCTTCCCGTCACCATCGCCGCCGCGACCGCGAGGGCCGCGAGACACGCGATGGCACAGTCCGCAAGGACAACCGCCCCGGAGGACGCGCCGAGGGCCGCGCAGACGGCGATCGTCGCCGCAAGGCCCGGGAGCATCTCCCTCACAAGCCGGCCGCGTGCGCACGAGACGAGCCCGTACGCCACGATCGCCGGTGCCACGAAGGCGAGGGAGGTGGTTGCCACGTAGCCGCCGAGCGCGCAGACGAGGACGCTGCCGAGAGCGGGAAGGGCGGGACGCCCCTCGTTCTTCTCGACCCTGGGGCCGGCGGGGACGACGTTGCCCCCGTTGACGGCAGATCCCTTGGGCAGCTCACTCATCGCGCGCACGCTCTACTCACGCGTTAGCTCGCCCTAGCCGCGGTTGCGGCCGCCGCGGCTGGAGACCACGGGGACGGTGTAGGGCAAAAGCGCCATCTCGCGGGCGCGCTTGATGGCAAGCGCGATGTCGTGCTGGTGCTGCGTGCAGGCGCCAGTGACGCGGCGCGGCTTGATCTTGCCGCGGTCGGTCATGTACTTGCGGAGGAGCTGCACATCCTTGTAGTCGATGTACTCGGTCTCCTCCTTGCAGAACTGGCAGTACTTGCGACGCGGCTGGCGCTGAAAATCCTGCTTCTGCTGAGCCATGTCTTGTTGCCTTTCTGTTGGCGGCGCAAGGGCCGCCGGTGATTAGAACGGGATGTCCTCGTCGTAGACGTCGTTCGACGGCGGGGCCTGGACGGGCGCCTGGTAGCTCGGCTGCGGCGCGGCCATGGGGGCCGGTGCGGCGGCGACGGGGGCACCGTAGGCGGGCTGCTGGTAGCCACCCTGCTGCGGCGCCTGATAGGCGCCCGCGGGGGCCTGCTGGTTCCTCGAGCTGAGGAACTCGACCTCGTCCACGACGACCTCGAGCTTGCTGCGGCGCTGGCCGTCCTTCGTCTCCCAGGAGCTGTAGCGGAGCTTGCCCTCTACGGCAACCTTCGCTCCCTTAGAGAGGAAGCGGGAGAGCGGCTCGGCACGCGCGCCAAAGACGACGCAGTCGACGAAGTTGGGGTAGTCCTCCCACTCGCCGGTCTGCGGGTTGCGGCGACGGTCGTTCACGGCAACGCCAAACGAGAGGATCTGCGACCCGCTCGAGGTTGCCCTGAGCTCGGGGTCCCTGGTGAGGTTGCCCGAGATGTTGACCCTGTTGATGCTCACGATCTCACTCCCTCTCATCCGCGGGCGCGAGCCCGCACTTCCTAGCTAGTCCTTGTCCGGGCGACGGACGACCATGTGACGCTTGACGGCGTCGTTGATGCGCAGAACTCGGTCGAGCTCGGCGATCACGGTGGGATCTGCGTGGAAGTTGATGAGGGTGTAGTCGCCCTCCGTCAGGTCGTCGACCTCAAAGGCGAGCTTGCGCTTGCCCCAGTCCTCGACCGTGTCGACGGTGCCATCGCCAAGGGCAACCTCGATGCGCTTCATAACGCCGGCGCGGGTCTCCTCGTTGCACGTGGGGTCGACAAAATACAGCAGTTCGTAGGCCTTCATGTGGTTCACCTCCTCTGGGCTAATGGCCCCGGGACATGAAGGCACGCCCGGAGCAGGAAAGGTTCGGCGAAGCATCATAGCACAGACTGCCGCCCGAGCCGCTCTCCTCCACGAAACCCCTGCAGAGAGCGTACCCGGACGGCGTTGCACGAAGCTGCCCCGGTGCGTACGGGACCCTGACGGTCCGCGCGGAGACGCGAGGCGGGGGGTGCCGTCGCGCCTGACGCGCCTTCGCTCGACGACGGGCGTCTCCGCAAAGTCTCCACGCGCGGGTTGACAGTCTGCTCAGGTCAAACTGTCAACCCGGGCGTCGTTAGTTCCAGGGGTTCTCCTCTTCCGCGGGAGGGAGCGACGGGCCCTCGCCCTTCTCGACTGGCCCTCCGCTCACAGGCCCCTCGTCCTTCTCGGCATCCCCGTCCTCCGGAGACGCTGCGGGCTCGGGCTGGGCGAAGGGGTCCTGCGGGCGCCAGGCGTCGGACGCGGGGGAGGCAGAGGCCTGGTCGCGCGGGTCGCCCACGAAGGACGGCAGCGGGTCCTCGTCCGCCCTCCAGGCGGGGACGTTGAACTGGCGCATCCACAGCGCAACCGCCGTGTAGCCCAGAAGGAGCGTCACCACGGTCATGAAGCCGTCGAGCAGGAGAAGGACTATCACCACCGGGCCCATGGCGGCCAGCGCCTCGAACACGAAGGCAACCGCGCCGGACGCAAGGGCGGCGTCGCTCATGAACTGCGAGTACTCGCCGAAGTAGGCAACGTAGTAGAGGAGCGAGGGCAGGATGCTGGCGAAGGCGGAGAACGCCACGACCGTGGTCACGAGCCCCATGAGAAGCGCGCCCAGAGCCGTCATGCCGAAGACCCTCAGAAGGCCCATGGGGTCGTGCCTCACCATCTGCCACACGACGGAGACCCTGAGGCCGGGCACGATCCGGCGGTAGATGGTGGCGCGGAGCTCGGCCGCCATGACCACCACGCCAAAGAAGAGGCTCACGACCGCCCATGCGGCGGACACGAGCCACCCCACCAGCGGCAGCGCGGAGAGCAGGCCCACGACGAGGCCGGCGACCACGCCCCACACCAGAAGGACCACGAAGGCCCGCGCGCCGCTGGCGATGCACTCGCCCACCCGGACGCCGCGCTGCTTGGGGGCGGCGTTAACGCCCCAGGCGGTGAGGCGCGCCCACTCGAGCGCGTAGCCCATGACACCGAACCAGCCCACGATGGGCACGAGAAGGGCCACCGTGAGGAGAAGGACGGGCTTGATCCAGCCGGCGTGCCGGGTGAGCAGCGCCCAGGAGCGCGCGAAGTAGCGGTCTCGGCGGAATCCCTCGAGTTCTTCCTCGGCGACCATGGGTGTCCTCTCTCTTGGCGTGCCGGCGCCGGGGCGCCCGCTGACGGGTCACTAACGGTTAGCGTACCCCAACGTGTCGCGCCACAGACGTCCCGCTGCGGGAGAGGGCACTCCGCGGCATGAAAAAACCGGCCCTTCCGGACCGGTCTTCTGGATCAGATGGCGGAGGAGGAGGGATTCGAACCCTCGTACCCCCGAAGGGGTAAACGGTTTTCGAGACCGCCGCATTCAACCACTCTGCCACCCCTCCGAAGGGTGACGTGGCGCCCGGAGGCGCCACGGAAAGATCTGGCGGAGAGTCAGGGATTTGAACCCTGGAGACGCTTTAGGCGCCTACACGATTTCCAATCGTGCTCCTTAGGCCACTCGGACAACTCTCCTTGTTTGGTGCAGCGGTCAGTATAGCGTATCTCGCCCGAGTTTCAAAGGACTTTTCTTGAGGAATAGGGGTGTCACTTTTTGTCACTTTTTGTCGGTGTGCGCAACAATGAACGGACCCGACCGCCGGACACGCAAGGAGCCCCCGTGCCAGAACTCTTCACCACCTACAGCCCCGAGCTCATGGCGGTATCCCTTCCCACGTGGATCGACCTCGCCTCCGTGGTCGTGGGCTCGGCGGGCGGCGTCATGGTGGCCCGCTCGCGCCACCTCGACGCGGTGGGCTTCGTGGGACTGGCCCTCCTCTGCGGCCTGGGCGGCGGCCTCATCCGCGACATCATGATGCAGGTGGGAAGCGTCTACATGCTCGACTCCCCGTTCGCCATCCCCGCGAGCGTGGCCACGGGGCTCGTGGCCTTCCTCTTCCCCCAGCCGCTCGACCGCGCGGGGAGCCTCATGGAGTGGCTCGACATCACCGCCGTGGCGCTCTTTGCCCTCGTGGGCACGGACAAGGCCCTGGTGCACGGCTTTCTTCCCGCGTCCTGCATGCTCATGGGCATCATGACCGGCGTGGGCGGTGGCATGCTGCGCGACGTCTTTCTCGGCGAGGTGCCGCGCATCTTCCAGAAGTCCAACCTGTACGCGCTGTGCGCGTTCGCGGGCAGCGCAGCGTACTGGTGCGCGGTGGTCCTGGGCTCCATGAACAAGTTCTGGGGAGCGCTTCTGTGCATCGTCGTGACCATGGGGCTCAGGCGCTGGTCCCTGCGCTTCAACGTCCAGACCCCGGCCGACGTCGACCTGGGGCCGCGCGTGGCGGCCCCCATGAGGCGCGTGGGGCGCTACGTGCGCGTCACCCGCTGGCGCACGAGCAAGTACGAGAAGGACCGTCCCGTCCACAACGTCACGCCGCCCAAGAAGTAGCCGGCTTCCATGCTGACAGGGGGACGGGGCTGTTTGTCAGAAAGAGCGGCCGAGAAGAGCGTTCTTCTCGGCCGCTCTTATGATGTGACAGTTAGACCTGAGCAAACTGTCAAGCTACTTCTTGACCTTGCCGGTGCGGACGGCCCACTTGCGGCGCTCGGTCTCGTTGAGGATGCGCTTGCGCATGCGCACGCTCTGCGGGGTGACCTCCACGAGCTCGTCGTCCATGATGTACTCGAGCGCCTCCTCCAGGGTGAAGGTACGCGGGGGCGTGAGCTGCACGGCGATGTCGGCGGTGGAGGAGCGCTGGTTGCCCAGGCTCTTGGTGCGCGCGATGTTGACGACCATGTCGCCGGGCTTGGAGCGCTCGCCCACGAGCATGCCCTCGTAGCACTCGTCTCCGGGGCCCACGAAGAGCTGGCCGCGCTCCTGGAGCGTGCCGAGCGCGTAGGCCACGGCCTTCTCGGTGCTCATGGA
>CALUJT010000009.1 GCA_944321005.1 uncultured Atopobiaceae bacterium
GCGCGGGCAACGGCGGCCAGATCCCCCTCGCTCGCGAGCAGGGGCGGGGCAAGCCGGAGCTCGTCGAAGCCGGGCGCCGCGGCGCACGCCGCGCCCGCAGCCTCGCGCTGCAGGCGGCCGTCGGCCACGTGCGTGGTAACCACGAGCGCCCGCCGCACGCCGCGCCCGCGCAAATCCCCCAGCACCTCGGGCAGCGCGGCGCCCACGGGACGGCCGCCCGTGCGGGCGCGGGCCACCGTGTCCGCGCCAACCGCCGCCGCAAGCTCGTCCACGAGCGCCGCGACGCCCGCGTCCCCGCGCTCGCCGGAGAGACACCCGGCTATGACGAGCGCATAACGTGACAAAGGGACTGTCCCCCTGTCAGCTAGTGGTGGCAGGCGTGCTCCTCGCCCATGACGGGGAGGGTGCCGGCGGCGGCCATCTGGGCGACGTCGCCCACGTCAGGGGTCTGGTTCTCAAAGAAGACGGTGATGCCCGCCTGCGCGAAGCCCATCATGGGTCGCATGCCCATGCCGGCGGCCACTATGGCGTCGATGCCGTTCTGGGCGAGAAGGGCCACGGGGCGCATGCAGCCGCCCTCCTCGTGTGGCGGGTTGTCGATGACGCTCACGGCGCCGAGCTTGCCGTCCTCGACGTCAACCACGGTGAAGCAGTCGCAGTGGCCAAAGTGGCCGGAGCGCTCGCAGTCCAGACCGCCCTTGCCCAGGGTGGGAATGGCAACCTTCATGGGATTCTCCTCTCGTTGCGGGCGAGACGTGGGGTGCCGCCCGCGCCTGTTGTCGAGCCCATTCTAGTAGACCGGACGCCGTGCGCGCCCTCCGTCTTGCAGCCCTACCCCGCCAGGCCGAGGTCGCACAGCACCTGCGCCACGCCGTCGTGATCGTTGTCCGGGGCGTGGAGCGGCATGCGCCCGAGGAGCTCGGCCGGTGCGTTGCCCATGAGATAGCCGCGGCCAACCGCCTCGAGCATGGGCACGTCGTTGTAGTTGTCCCCAAAGGCGATGGCGTCCGCCGGGTCCATGCCCCAGAGGTCGCAGAGGGTGCGCACGGCCTGCGCCTTGGTGGATCCGGCGCGCATGACCTCTATGAGGATGTCCGAGGACTTGGCAATGGCGAGGCCCGGGAAACGCTCGCGCAGCCTGCGCTCGATCTCGTCCGTCTTCTCGGGGTTGCAGAGGCAGAGCACCTTCTGGACCTCGTCGCGCTCGATCGAGGCGATGGAGCCCTCGCGCGCCTGGGCCATCACGATGCGCTCCTCCTCCTGCAGGCGGGGGTCGCCCTTGTCCGGCGCCACCCAGTCCTCGAAGGAGTACGCGCTCCAGGTCATGTCGAGCCCCTCTGCCTCGGCAAAGTCCACGACCTCCTGGGCCTGGGCGCGCGTGAGGCCGTGGTGGTAGATGACGTTGCGCCGCTCGTCGAGGATGACGCCCCCGCTGTAGGTCACGACGGTGCACGAGATGTCGTTCTGCTCGAGCAGCGGGTAGGTGCCCGTGATGCCGCGCGCGGTCACGATGACAAACGGGACGCCCGCCGCCTGGGTCTGCGCCACCGCCCGGCGCGTGCGCGGCGTGACCCTGTGCGCCGAGTTAAGAAGCGTTCCGTCTATGTCGCTGAAGACGGCGGTGCGAGGTGCGGCGCTCTTCTCGTCCATTTCTCTCTCCCGTGACGCGTGCCCTATACTTGCCCCGAAGGTCAATGTCCTAATGTACGGTATGTACCGTACATTAGGACCATCATAGCACCCCGGAAGACGGGCGCAAGCCCGAGGAGGCACCCGTGGACCCTCTCCTGCTCATAGCCGCCGAGCCGCTCGACCAAGAGGCGGAGACCCCCCTCTACCAGCAGCTCGAGCAACGCCTGCTCCAGCTCATAGCATCCGGGGCGCTAGACGGGGAGACCCCGCTCCCCACCGAGATGGAGCTCTGCAAGGCCTTTGGCCTCTCGCGCGCCACCGTGCGGCGCTGCTTCGCGGACCTCGTGGAGGAGGGGCGCGTGGTCCGGCGGCGCGGCCAGGGTACCTTCGTCGCCGGGGAGAAGGCCAGCCACTCCGGGCCCTTCCTCAACTTCTCGCAACGCATGGCCAGCGCGGGGCGCACGTCCTCCTCGCGCGTGCTCAGCCTCACCAGGGAGCGCGCGACAGGGGGCGTCGCGAGGCGTCTGCGCCTCGAGGAGGGCGAGCCGGTGTACCGCATCTGCCGCGTGCGACTCGCGGACGGGCGCCCCATGACCATGGACACGTCCCACGTCCCGTGCTCGCTCTGCCCCGACCTCGCCCAGGAGGACCTCACCGGCTCGCTCTACGCCCTGCTCGCGGCACGCTCCGGGCTCCTTCCCGCCCGCGCGGACGAGCGCTTCGAGGCCGTGGGGCTCACGGACGCGGAGGCGGAGCTGTTCGAGGTGGAGGCCGGCTCGCCCGCGTTCCTCATCACGCGCACGACCTACGACCCGCACGACCGGCCCTTCGAGACCGCCGTCACGGTGGCCCCCGGGGACCGCAACAGCTACGAGGTCTCGACGGGTACGTCGTAGATCCGAGCCCGGCGCCCCTTCTGCGACGAATACCCCGCCGCTGTCGCAAATCCCGCAGGGGGCGGCGGGTGCGGACCCTACCATGAGACAAAGCGCACGCACTGGCGCCAAGCGAGAGGAATGCCATGAGATACCTGATCGTCGGCGGCGTGGCCGCCGGAACCAAGGTCGCGGCCAAGCTCAAGCGCTGCGACCGCTCGGCCGAGGTCCTGGTTGTGACCAAGGGCGAGGACATCAGCTACGCGGGCTGCGGGCTGCCGTACTACATCGGCGGAGACATCAAGACCCGCGCGGAGCTCATCGTCAACACGCCGGCCGCCTACGAGGGCCTCACCGGCGTGGAGGTGCGCACGGGCGCGGAGGCGGTGGCGCTCGACGCGGCCGCCCACGAGGTCACGGTGCGCGAGAAGGACGGCACGGTCCATGCCGAGAAGTACGACAAGCTGGTCATAGCCACCGGAGCCTCGCCCATCGTGCCCGCGAGCCTCCCCGGCACGGACCTGCCCGGCGTCTTCACCGTGCGCACCCCGGACGACGCAGAGGCCATTCGCAGCTACGCCGATGCGGGCGCGCGCCGCGCCGTGGTGGTGGGCGCGGGCTTCATCGGCCTGGAGGTGGCCGAGAACCTGCTCGCGCGCGGCCTCTCCGTCACCGTGATAGACGCGATGCCGCAGATCATGCCCAACGTCCTTGACGCCGAGATGGCCGGCTTCGCCCAGCGCCAGCTCAAGGCCGCCGGCGTGCGCGTGATGACGTCCTGCCCGCTCAAGGCCATCGCGGGCGACGGCCATGTCGAGGGCGTGGAGACCGGCGCGGGAACGCTGCCCGCGGACCTGGTGATCCTCTCCCTGGGCATCCGCCCCAACACCGCGTGGCTCGAGGGCTCCGGCGTGGAGCTCGACCACGGATGCGTGGCGGTGGACGAGCTCTCCGCCACCAACGTACCCGACGTCTACGCCGCGGGCGACTGCGCCATGGTCAGGAGCGCGATCACCGGACAGCCGCAGTGGAGCGCCATGGGCTCGACCGCCAACATCGCCGGCCGTGCGCTCGCCCGCACGCTCACGGGCACGCCCACCGCGTACCCCGGCGTGCTGGGAACCGGCGTGGTGCGCCTGCTGCCCAGCCTGAACGGCGGGCGCACCGGCCTCACGGAGGCCGCGGCGCGCGAGGCTGGCATGGACCCCGTGAGCGTCGTCTGCGTGGTGGACGACAAGGCGCACTACTACCCCGGCTCCTCGAGCTTCCTCATCAAGCTCGTCGCCGAGCGCGCCACGCACCGCCTGCTGGGCGTGCAGGTGCTCGGCGCCGGCGCGGTGGACAAGGTGGTGGACGTGGTGGTGACCGCGCTCTACCAGAAGCTCACCGTCGAGGACCTCGACCTCATGGACCTCTCCTACGCGCCGCCCTTCTCGACCGCCATCCACCCGCTGGTCACGGCGGGCTACATCCTGGAGAACAAGTTCGCGGGCGAGCTCGAGAGCTTCACGCCCGCCGAGTACGCCGCCGGCGCGGCCGCGGACTACGCCGTCATTGACGTGCTGCCCGCGCCCACCATCCCCGGCGCGGAGTGGGTGGACCTCACCAAGATTGGCCCGGACGGGCTGCCCGGTCACGAGAAGGACGAGAAGCTCCTGCTGGTGTGCGCCAAGGGCAAGCGCGGCTACTTCGCTCAGAACCGCCTCAAGGCCGCCGGCTACACCAACACGCGCGTGCTCGAGGGCGGCGTGACCTTCAACGAGGTGCGGGTGCCGCGCCGCGGCTCCAAGCTCCCCGCCGCGGAGATCAAGCGCCTCAAGGGCCTGGGGTGCCTGCAGGACAAGCGCTACGACGACGTCTTCAACGTGCGCGTGATCACGCGCAACGGCAAGATCACGGTGGACGAGCAGCGCGCCGTGGCCGAGGCCGCAGAGCGCTTTGGCTCCGGCGAGGTCACCATGACCACGCGCCTGACGCTGGAGATCCAGGGCGTGCCGTACGACAACATCGAGCCTTGCATCGGCTTCCTGCAGGACCATGGCCTGGACGCCGGCGGCACCGGCTCCAAGGTGCGCCCGATGGTAAGCTGCAAGGGAACCACCTGCCAGTACGGCCTCATCGACACCTTTGGCCTCTCCGAGAAGCTGCACGAGCGCTTCTACGTGGGCTACCATGGCGTGGAGCTGCCGCACAAGTTCAAGATCGCCGTGGGCGGCTGCCCCAACATGTGCGTCAAGCCCGACCTCAACGACCTGGGCATCGTTGGCCAGCGCGTGCCGCAGATCGATCTCGAGAAGTGCCGCGCGTGCAAGGTCTGCCAGGTTGTGAAGGCCTGCCCGATGGGCGACGCGCAGATTGGCCCGGGCGGCAAGATCACCATCGACAGCTCCGCGTGCAACCACTGCGGCCGCTGCGTCGGCGCGTGCCCGTTTGGCGCGGTGACCGAGGGCCTCGCGGGCTACAAGGTCTATATCGGCGGGCGCTGGGGCAAGAAGACTGCGCACGGCCAGGCGCTGGACAAGCTGTTTGCGACGGAGGACGAGGTCATGGATGTCGTGGAGCGCGCGATCCTCTTCTTCCGTGACGAGGGCGAGAGCGGCGAGCGCTTCGCCGACACCGTCGCGCGCCTCGGGTTTGACTACGTGCAGGACAAGCTGCTGACGGCCCCGATCGACAAGGAGGCCATCCTCAACAAGAACGTGGTGGGCGGGGCGACCTGCTAACTTGACAAGGGGACAGTCCCTTTGTCAACCCACGCAGCTTCGGCCGGGCCCGGACGTGAGCGTCCGGGCCCGGCCGTTCTTGCCCCCTAGCTGAGGGCAGACAGGTCCACCTCGTAGATCAACTGATCGGGCAGCGGCTCGGGCTCGATGAACATCGACATGTAAAGCGGTAGATACGTGATGCGACCAGCTTGTTCTACGTTGCCTCTGCAGAGCACATAGGCACGCTCGAGCCCCCACTCTCGCACACCCAGAACGTTGATCAAAGCCCGATGCGCATGCCAGTCGTTGCCCGGCTTGACCTCTATGGGCAGGACGGACGCGCCGTCCTGCACGATGAAGTCCACCTCGCCCTCACCCTTGGAGTTGAAGTAGTGCAGGTCAAAGCCGTGTGCAAAGAGCTCCTGAGCAATCACGTTCTCGGTGATAGACCCAAGATTGACCTCGAGGTTCCCCTGCAGCACATCAAGCTGTACGTTTCCCATCGAAGCGGCACACAGCAGACCCGTATCGCCCATAAAGAGCTTGAACAGATTGCGCTTGCCATTGCTCTCCAGAGGTGCGACAGGAGCGACGACGTTATAGCAGGGCAGCGTGACCCCCGCATCCGCCAGCCACAGGAAACTGCTCTCGTAGCGATTCTGACGCGCGGACTTACTCAGATCAGCAAGGATGAAGCGTCTGTTTTTGTCGTCTAGCTGAGAGGGCACGGCATCGAAGATTGCTCGTACTTTTGTCTTGTCCCTTTGGGCGGCGTACTTTGCTATGTCGAGCCGATACAGAGCGAGAAGATCTTGCTGCAGCGCCACCACCTGGGCAATGTCATGTGTATCCACATAACGCTGCACAACCTCGGGCATACCGCCCACTGCCATGTAAACCTGAAAGAGGCGCAGCATGGTCTCGTGCACCGAGCGCGAGACAGGCGTGCGGCGCTCGAAGTGCTCGCGCAGGAGGCCAAGTGTCTCTTGCTGGACGCCGTTTGCGAGACAGAACTCCTCGAAGTCAAGCGGGTGCATCTGAAGATGCTGCTCAAATCCCACGGGATAGGACTCCACGTGACGCGTCTTTACGCCAAGCAGCGAGCCCGTCTCCACGTAGTCAAAGCGACCGTCCTCCACGAGGAACTTGATCGCCGTGCGCGCGGACGGGCACTCCTGAATCTCATCGAGAAGGACGAGCGTCTTGCCGGGCTCGAGGGGCTGGCGCAGATAGGCGGTCATGTTCTCGACAAGCGTGTCGGCATCGCGAGCGCCTTCGAAGAGATTGCATGCCGCCTCATCTTCAAGAAAGTTGAGCTCCGCGAGGCAGGCGTAGTTCTGGCGGGCAAACTCTCGCACAAGCGTAGTCTTGCCTATCTGGTGGGCACCCTTGATGAGAAGGGCCTTGCGATGGGGATTCTGATGCCACTGCTCCAGTGTTTTCCAGGCTTTTCTTTCGAGCATGGGAACTCGATTCTACGCCGCCGCAACATTTTTCTTTGATTATAACGCGAGTTTGCCACGTTTTCCGCAACGTTTTTCTTTAGTATCTGGATGCCCTTGCCACGTTTTTCTCAATAGCGGCCTCGGGAATCAACATCCACCGAGACGAGCAGCTCTCGAACGCCCTCTGGTGTACGAGCGTCGAGCGTTGGCTTCGGAAGCGCATGACCGCTCTCGATGTAGGACTCGATCACGAGCTCGAAGTAGCCCGGGTGGTTGAATCTCATGGCCCTGTCCCCTATGCCTCAGGAATCCCGCTCTCATCCTGTCCGCGGTCCTCGAAGCTAATCCTGAGCACCCTCCCCATCCCCTGGGCGAGCTTGGACAGCGTCCGGACGGTCGTATTGGTGTCCGCGGTCTCTATGAGGCTGATGGTCTTCTGAGGCACACCCGCCCTGTCGGAAAGTTCCCTCTGCGAGAGACCAGACTCGACGCGCGCCAGGACAAGTGCACGCATGGCCTGGTACTCACCCTCTCCTTCGCGCCAAGCTTCGGAGAACTCGGGGTCCTCGAGCTGTCGCTCGATGTACTCATTAAGCGTCTTCACGATGGGCCTCCTCCCAGTCCCTTTTGCATCGAAGCGCCCTCTCTGTCTCACGGCGGGGCGTTTTCTGGCTCTTCTTTACAAACCCGCCCGTCACAACAATCTTCTGTCCGACGAAGAAGAAGTAGAAGACTCGGGTAATGTCGCTTCCGAACTTCGTCCTTAGCTCGAACAGGCCATCTCATGCATGGCATCTCCTTTCGGATGATAACATATATGTAGTCAGTCATGTGACGAGAATGGACGGCTTGGAGTCGATCGGCCATTCTCTCATGCCTTCTTGGTCCCTACATTATACAGAACATCTGTTCTATTTCAAAGAGTGTCGCGGAAAATTCGTCTCCGCTCGCCACACGCAATCAAGGCTGTCCTGATCAAGCAGGAAGTCGAGCAATCCAATTGTGAGGATACCGTCGTCGTCCATGTACGGCCTCATCACCTTGTTCACGATGACGATCTTCTTGAAGCTGTCGCCAATGAGGCACAGGGAGCGCTTTTCCTGCTCGCGCTTCTCATCCGTGTCTAGATTCAGGGCAGACTGGATGTAGTAGCGGCGATAGCCGAGGTTGGCGACGAAGTCGACCTCGAGGCGCTGACGTGTCTTTGAGCCATCGACGGTTACCTGCCGCATCACTTCACCAACATCAACAGAGAAGCCCCGAGAGCGCAGCTCGTTATAGATGACGTTCTCCATGATGTGGTTCTCCTCGACCTGCCTGAAGCCGAGGCGAGCGTTGCGCAGCCCCACGTCCTCGAAGTAGTACTTCTTGGGCGTCCCGATGTACTTGCGGCCCTTTATGTCATAGCGGGTTGCCTCGGCCACGATAAAGGCGTCTTCGAGATAGCCGATGTACTTCTTGATGGTCTCGCCATCCAGGCATGAGCGCAGCACAGACCTGAACGTAGCTTCAATCTTGGACGGATTGGTCAGGGAGCCGACGGATGACGCCAGCACGTCGACAAGATCGTCGAGCTCCTGGCTCTTCTCGATCCCGTTGCGCGCAACCACGTCCTTGAGGTACACCTCGTCGAACAGCGCCGTGAGATAGCGCACCTTTTGCTCGTCGGTCCGCATTGCCCGCAGGGCGGGAAGGCCGCCGAACATGACGTACTCCGCCCAACCCTCGTAGCGGTCCCCCTCGAAGGACTGCATGAACTCCGAGAAGGACAGGGGCATGACGTGCACCTCGTCGCCGCGCCCTCGAAACTCGGTCAACACGTCCTTCGAGAGCATCTTGGAATTGCTGCCCGTTACATAGACGTCCACGTTACCGCGACGCAGGAGACCGTTGAGCACGCCATAGAGCGCGGGCGGGTTGTCCGTGTCCCGCAGCTCTTTCTTTGTTATGGCGTACTGAATCTCATCGAGAAGGACGTAGTAGGTGCCGTCGTCGCCGATGCGCGCATCGAGGTGGTCATAGAGGGCTTTGGCGTCACGAAGGGCGGCATTGGCCTCGTCGTCGAGGGCAACTTCAATCACATGGTCGTCAGGGATGCCCAGCTCCCGTAGGTGTTCGCGGAAGATTGTAAACACCAGGTAGGTCTTTCCGCAGCGACGGATACCCGTAATCACCTTGATTGCGCCGTTGCCCATGCGAACGATAAGGTCGTTGAGGTACTTGTCGCGCTGAATTCTCATGGGCGCCTCCTTGCGGAGTTGGACGGTACGTCCATTTTAGTCGGAAAAATTGGTCGGAGAGTCATTTTTTCCGACAAAAGTGTCCTGACTACGATTTTCAAAGCTAATCTTGAGCACCTTTCCCATTCCCCGCGCGAACCTGGACAGTGGAAAACAGCCCCTTTGGGCTGCCTAGTCCCGGACTGTCCAGAACTGGTTGAGAAGGGTCTGCTTTATTCGCGCTCGCCGGAGACGACTTCGGGCGCCGCGAGAAAAGCGGCGCACCCCCGAAAGGATGCGCCGCACGGTCGCTCACGCGATTCGTCTATCGGTCAGCCCAGGCCAATGCTCAGGAGCCTCTGATTGATTCTCGTCTGGGCGTCGAGGAAATAGAGGTCGTCCTCGGCGCTGAGGGTGCTCTCGTCAACCGCGTCGATCTTCTCGGCCCACTCGCCGTACTGCGCCATCATGCTCGCGTAGTCGATAGCCATGCTCACGACGTTGCCAGAGTCGCTGTTGTAGGTCTCCATGAAGTCGCAGTACTTGTTCATGAAGGCCTCGTACTCGTCGACCATGGCTCGGAAGTCCGCGCTTCCGGACGTTGCCCCAGAGGTGGGCTCGGGTTCGGCGGGCGCCTCCGGTTCCGGCGTGGGCTCGGGCTCGGGAGTCGCCTCCGGCTCCGGCGTCTCTGCAGGCGCCTCGGGTTCCGCCTCATCCGCAGCGGGTTCCTCCTCGACTGGCGCATTGAGACTGACCGAAAGCTCCTCGTTATTCTCCGAATAGAAGAGCATCAGCGAGTAGCCCTCTTCCGTAGAAGCGGAGTAACTCGTAGAGCTGCTCGTATAGTCAACCGTGAAGCCCTTTTCCTTACAGGCTGACACATAGTCATTGAAGTCGTCCACGGAGTACCCGTCCAGATGGACCGAGAGGGAATCTGCGGAGTCGATTATTACCTCGCCCTTGTCCGTCTTCGGATCAGGGAGCATGGTCGCGAGCCCTTCGGTCGGCCAATTGAGCTGCTTGGGCTCGTCCTTCTCGCCTCCTCCGCAGCGGGAAATGCCACCCACAACCACAATGGCGACTATCACGACGATGGCAATCAGAAGTCCGCGGCCCTTTCCCTTCTTGCCGGGTCCGCTGGAGCTCTTTGCCGGTTCCCACTTCATGGCGGTCCTCCCAACTCGAGCAAAACTTAAACAAAACCAAGCGGTTCCATTGTGAGAAGGAGCCTCCGAGAATTCCTCAGTTGCCAGCTGAGGAATTCACTTTTGGTACCTCCTACCATGGAGAATGCGGTGTAGCACAGGTATGTCAGGGGGCACAGGATGGACGAGTACAACCTCGAGCCCGGCGAGTTTGTCATCATGCAGGAGGCGTCCGTCAAGCTGGACGACGGGGAAAGCCTCGACGAGCTCGTTCTCACCAATCAGAACCTTGTTCTTGTCAACACGATGTCTCGAGGCCTCTTCAAGCGCGAGAAGTTCGTCAAGCGCTGCCCGCTGACGAGAATCCGTCAGACAGGTGGCTTGCCGCAGGCAATGGCCACAAAGTACCGAGACAGCTACTACCTGCAGGTCGTCTTTGACGACGAGACCGTTTCCCTCAGCTTTCCCAGCAACCCAAAGAGGACCGCGGAGCGATGGGCAGAGGGCATACGCAGCGCCGCCCTCGGAGACCTGGCTGGAATTCGAACGGAGGAGACGTTGCCGCCGGAGATCGCGGGCTTTGTCGACGGCGCAAGAGATGTGATTGGGTCGATCTTTGCGGGAGGCGCCGGCAAAAAGACAGAGAGCCGACCTTCTGCGCCAACGCGGGTCAACGGAAAGTGCGTGGGGTGCCACGCACCTCTCTCCGGGCGGAAGGGCGAAACGGTCACCTGCCCGTATTGCGACACCAAGCAGACACTCTAGGAGGCTGACATGGGAATCCTCGACGCTGCGTTTGACTCCATCGGCGGCGTCCTCGCCGATCAATGGAAGGACATCGTCACCGCCGCGCCCTTTGACGAGCACACCGTGGTCGCGCCCGGAATTCGCAAGGACTCGCAGAACGGTCGCGGCGCCAACTACGGCTCCGAGGACATCCTCTCCAACGGATCGATCATCTTCGTGCCGGAGAACACCGCCGCGTTTGTGTTCAGCCAGGCAGGCATCGAGCAGGTCATCACACAGCCGGGTGGATTTGAGTATCGCAACGGCGAGGCGACCGTCTTTGACGAGAAAGACCGTCGGGAGAAGGGCATCGGCAACATCCTCCTTGGCCAGGCCGCGGACCGCATTGGGTTCTCGGGCATGTCCTCTGAGGAGAAGCGTGTGGCCTTTGTCAACCTGCGCGAGATCAGGGGGCTCAAGTTCGGGACGCGCGGGCCGCTCGCATACAACGACCTCTTCTACGGAACGGACCTCGAGATCTACTCCTTCGGAAGCTTCTCCGTCCAGGTGACCGATGCCGAGCGCTTCGTACGAAACTTCGTCCCCGCAAACGTGACGTCCTACTCGCTCGACGACCCGCAGGCTCGCACACAGCTCCTCGCGGAGTTTCTCAACTCCTTCATTGCTGCGGTGAACTCCCTCTCGGCAACCTATCGAGTCTCCCAGCTGCCATCTCAGACGAACGAGATTTCCGCCGCGATTTCTGCGGAGGACGAGAACGCCGGCACGTGGCCCGAGCGCTTTGGTTTGAAGCTCGCCGCGGTGGCCATTGAGAACATCGAGTTCTCCGACCAGTCGCGCGAGCTCGTGCGTCAGTTCTCCGAGAAGAAGATGGGCGTGCGCGCCTACGAGGACGTTTCCCAGCACGCCGCCAACGTCGCTGCGCAGCAGATGATTGCCGAGGGTGTGCGAGACAACGGGCTGGGGGACGGGGGCGGGATGCTCTTTGGCATGAACCTGGCATCGGCGCTCAACCCCCAGAACGGGTCCGTTGTGGGGGCGACGGAGCCTTCGCAGCCCACGAAGAGCGACGGATCCCTAGACAACAAGATCGAGACGCTCAAGAAGCTCAAGGACCTCCTTGACGTGGGCATTCTCTCCCAGGAGGAGTTCGACGCAAAGAAGCGCGAGATTCTGGGACTCTAGAGGTGGGCGCGGCGGCGCTACCAGGCCTGGGCGTGGACCTCATAGGTGGCGTAGTCGGGGATCCCGTACGTATAGATCTCGAACGCCGCGCTCTCTCCCTCGGCGGGCATGCGAGCGTAGCCGGTGTCGCCATAGACGATGTCGCCGGACTCGTTGCGCAGAACTACGGTGAGCGCCACGTCTCCCATGCCTCCGCGCTCGTCTCCCACGTGTTCCGTGGTCACCTCGCCAACGAACTTGGTACTGCCGGCGCCATCAGATACCGGCCTCGCATCGATTACCGAGAAGGACGAACTGGTGTCCTTGCTCGTGTCCACCTGGTATTCCTCGAACGAGAGCGGGGAGAACTCCACCGTTTGGGGCGCCGTTCCGTTGCCGACCTGACTTCCGAAGTACATCGTCTTCCCCACGGGCGCCACACCGATGAGCTGCTCGGCCGAAAAGAGCACGCGGCCCTCGGCGTCTCGTCCGGTGATGGACACGCCGGGAATGTTTACCTGGACCTCGCCGTCGTTGCGCAGGCCAAAGGCATAGTGCACGTACCCCTGGCTGTCGGCGGACCAACCGGACTCGACGATCTCGAGCTCGGGGGCGCCCTCGACGGGCGCGACGCCGGAAGCTGAGCCGTCGGGCGCGGTGCCGCCTGCGGTTGGGGGCTCGTCCGAGGTCGAGGCGCCGTCCGCGGTTGGGGCGGGCTCGCTTGCAGCGGGCGCGCCGGAATCTCCCACGGAGCCGCCGTTCTTCTCGCCGCCGAGAATCCCCTCGTTGAAGAGGATGAGCACCACGGCAACGGCAAAGGCGGCAAGCGCCATGAACGCGACGAGGATCTTGGTTGGGTTGAGGTAGCGCCGGTAGTCGCGAAGCTGGATGTCGGGCTCCGCCGCGGCGGGCGTCTCCGGGGCGGACGCCGCGGGCCCCGGGTTCTTCTCGCCGTTGAGCGCGGCCACCAGGGCGGCCACGGTCTGGTAGCGCGCGCTCGGCTCCATAGCCGTCGCGCGGGCCACCAGCTCGCGCATCGCGGGGGTCACGCGCGTCGCGTCCGCAAGCGCGGCCTCGTACCTCTCCGCCTCGGCGGGAGAGACGCCCGTGAGCAGGTAGCCGAGCATGCGGCCGAGGGAGTAGACGTCCGAGCGGGCGTCCGTCTGCGCGAAGCCGTACTGCTCGGGGGAGGCGAAGCCGTAGGTCCCGAGCTGCGTGGTGTCGCGCGTGGCGCCCTCCACGCGAAAGCGCGCGATGCCAAGGTCGATGAGGTGCGCGCCGTCCGCCGCCACGATCACGTTGGTGGGCGAGATGTCGCGGTGGACGATACCGTGCTCATGGAGCGCGCCCACGGCCTCGCAGAGCTGGAGGACCAGCTGGCGCGCGTCCTTCTCGGCAAAGCGGCCGTGGGAGGAGACCAGCTGCTCGAGGTTCTCGCCGGGCACGTAGTCGCACACCACGACGAACTCGTCGGGCATCTCGTAGGTAGCCTCGACGTGGGGAAGGCGGGCGCAGTCGCACTCCACGAGGGTGGCCCAGACGCCGCGGCGAGCGAGCTTGGAGGGGATGCGCTTGCGGACGAAGGGGCCGGAGCCCTCGAGCGTCACGAGCTCGGTCGTGCCGCCCGCCCCCTGCGCGAGGACGCGCTCGACGCGATAGGCGTCGTCGATGCCCATAGCATGCATGACTTGCTCGTCGTTCACGGCCGCCGTCCTCAATCGAAAACGCTCGTAGAACCATAGTACAGGCTATATTCAGTCAGTAACTGATTCCTCAGTTGGTAACTGAAAAGAGCGGCGGGGGACGGGCGAATCCGGGGGCCGGCGGCGAGGGGCCTAGGGGCGCAGCGGACCCGTTCCGAAGAGGGTCTTCTCGCCGAGGCGATAGAGCTCGTCGTCTGCCTGCGAGCGCGTGAAGCCGTGCTCGACGCACCAGATGATCACCGCGTCGCGACGGACCTTGGGCCAGAGCTCGGAGACGCCGTCCAGGCGGAGCAGGCGCTGGGTCTCCCGCAGGTCGCAGCCAAGGCCAAAGGCGAGCATGAGGGCGTTGTCGCGGCTGAGGTGGCTCTTGCCGGCAAAGACGTCGTAGACGAAGGTGCCGTTGAGGCCGGAGGCGCGAATCACGTCCGCACGCTTGAGGCCCTTCTTGGCGAGGAGGTCGCGCAGGTAGTCGGGCAGCTCGCGGTCGAGCGTGAGGCCCTGGTCGAGATAGGCCTCGGGCGTCTGCGCGGCGAGCAGGCGCTCGAGAAGCTCCTCGGTCAGGCGCTCCTGCGGCACCTCGTTCTTCTCGGCCACGATACCTCCCCTCTGCGCGGAACCGGGGTCCGGTTCCAAACCTGTCCCATTTTATCTGCAGGAAAAAACACGTCCCCTTTTGTCACTTTTGTCAGAACTTGTCAACGTGGCCGGTGGCGCGTCGGCGAAGGTCGGCGATTGCGGCCGGGATCTCGTCCAGGTCGTACGGCGTCATCTGGTAGACCCAGTTGAGCCAGTTGCGGTAGAGCAGGTTGGCGTGCGCGCGCCAGGTGAAGAGGGGCTGCTTCTCGGGGTCGTCGTCGGGGAAGTAGTTCTCCGGGACGCGAATGGGCAGACCCTTGTGGAAGTCTCGCCAGAACTCGTCGGCAAGGGTGTCGCGACCGTACTCGAAGTGGCCGGTCACGTAGACCTCGTGGAAGTCGCGCGTGGCGAGCAGCGAGGGGCCGCTCGTGAAGCCCTCGGAGAGTACGCAGAGCTCGGGGTGGTTGGCCAGCTCGGCCGTGTCGATGGCGGCGTGACGGGAGTGCGGCATGTAGTGAACCTCGTCGAAGCCGTTGGTGAGGAAGCTGTACTCGTCGCACAGGCGCTGCTTGAACACGCCGAAGAGCTTCGAGCCGAGCTGGCGCTTGGGGATGCCGTAGAGGTGCCAGAGGCCGCCCAGCGCCGCCCAGCAGAGGTACATGGTGGAGAAGACGTGCTCCCGGCTCCAGTCCACGATCTCGCAGAACTCGTCCCAGTAGTCGACGTCCTCATAGTCAAGGTGCTCCACCGGGGCGCCCGTGATGATGAGGCCGTCGTAGTTCTTGTCGCGGAAGGCGTCGAACGTGTCGTAGAACTTTACCAGGTGGTCCTGGGAGACGTGCGTGGACTCGTGCGTGGAGACGCGCATGAAGTCGCAGCTCACCTGCAGCGGAGACTTGGAGATGAGACGCAGGATCTGGGTCTCGGTCTCGATCTTGGTGGGCATGAGGTTCAGGATCGCCACCTTGAGGGGGCGGATCTCCTGGTGGCTGGCGACCTCCTCCTCCAGCGCGAAGATGCGCTCCTGCTGGAGGATCTTCTTCGCGGGCAGGCCGTCGGGGATGTTGATGGGCATGCGGACTCCGTTTCTGCGTCGTAACCTGTCCAGTATAACCACGTCAGGCCGCCCATGCTCTATACTTGTCCCCATGACTACTTCATTTGCCGAGCTCGGGCTAAACGAGCAGATTCTCGCCGGGGTGGACGCCCTCGGCTTCACCGAACCAACCCCCGTCCAGGCCCAGGCCATCCCCGTGGTGCTCACGGGCCGAGACATCGTTGCCTCCGCCCAGACGGGCACGGGCAAGACGGCCGCCTTCGCGCTGCCCACGCTGCAGCTCGTGGCAGGCACAAAGGGCAAGGGGCCGCACGCTTTGGTGGTCACGCCCACGCGCGAGCTGGCGGCGCAGATCGAGAGCGTCGTGAGCGTCGTCTGCAAGGAGACCGGCCAGCGCGCGGTCATCGTGATGGGCGGCACCAAGTTCGACCGACAGATCAAGGAGCTCGAGCGGGGGTGCGACCTGCTGGTGGCAACGCCCGGTCGCCTCATCGACCTCATGGAGCACAAGCACGTGAGCCTCTCCCAGGTGCGCGTGCTCGTGCTCGACGAGGCGGACCGCATGCTGGACATGGGCTTCTGGCCGAGCGTGCGCCGCATCATGCACGCGCTTCCCAAGAAGCACCAGACGCTGCTCTTCTCGGCCACCATCCCGCCGTCGATCAAGTCCACGATCGATGCGCTGCTCACGGACCCCGCCACCGTGGAGATCTCCCGCGTGGGCGAGACTGCCGACACCGTTGAGGAGCACCTCTGCCCCATCACCCAGGGACAGAAGACCGAGCTTCTGCGCGCGCTCCTGGAGACCGGCGGTGCAGCTGGCGGGCGGCCCGAGCGCGTGCTCGTGTTCTGCCGCACCAAGCACCGCGTGGACGACGTCTCCAAGACCCTCAAGGCGGCCGGCGTGAAGGTCGACGTCATGCATGCGGACCGTCCGCAGGCCGCGCGCGCCCGCGCCCTGGAGAAGTTCCGCGACGGCAAGGTCCAGGTGCTCGTGGCGACCGACGTCATGAGCCGTGGCATCGACGTCTCCGGGATTGACGCGGTGGTGAACTTCGACGTCCCCATGGACCCCGAGGACTACGTGCATCGCATCGGCCGCACCGGGCGCGCCGGGGCGACTGGCCATGCCTACACTTTCGTGGCGCCCGACGAGATCAGCCCCCTGCGCGAGATCGAGTACTTCACCAAGAAGCTCGTCCCCGTGTGGGACCTCCCCGGCTTCACCTACGACGCCGGGCGCATCGTCCCGCAGGCGGACCGCGCGACCAAGCGCTCCACGCGCACCATGTTCGCCGGATCGCGCCAGCGCGGCCGCGGCTTCGGCGGCGGACGCTACGGTCGCCACTACTAGTCTGTCAATTGGGGACGTGTTTTTTCGTGCGGACATTTTGGGACAGGTCTCTGACGACAGCACCGGCCCATCCAGGCGCACCAACAAACCTGTCCCTTTCCGTCTGACGGAAATAACCCGTCCCCAACGTGCAGAGGAGGGCGCATGAAGCAGGCACGCCCCTATCCGCGTCTCACCATCACCAGGAAGGCGGCGCGCTCGCTCGCCGGAGGCCATCCGTGGGTCTTCGAGGGCGAGATCCTCTCGGCCGAGCCCGCCCAGAACGGCGACGTCGTCGACCTCTTTGAGGAGAACGGCACGTGGCAGGGGGCGGGGCTGCTCTCGCAGGAGTCAAAGATTCGCGTGCGCGTGCTCACCCGCAACGCCAACGACCGCGTTGACGAGGCGTTCTGGCGTCGTCGCGCCACCTGGGCGTGGCAGCACCGCGTGACCGCCATGGGCGTGCGCGGGCTTCCCGGCGCGGAGCCCGACACCACGTGCTGCCGCGTGGTCTTCTCGGAGGCGGACGGCTTTCCCGGCCTCGTTGCGGACCGCTACGAGAACGTGCTGGTGACGCAGGTGGGAACCGTGGGCATGGAGCGCCTGCGCCCCGTGGTCTATGCTGCGCTGGTGGAGGCCCTCGCCGCGGACGGGCAGAGAATCGACGCCATCTACGAGCGCAACGACGGGCCCTCGCGCGCCAAGGAGGGTCTGCCGCAGTACAAGGGCTGGTGGGACGGCCTGCCCGCCCCCGACTCGACGCGCATCGTCGTGCGGGAGAACGGGCTCTCCTTCGACCTGGACATCGAGAACAGCCAGAAGACCGGCTTCTTCCTCGACCAGAAGTACAACCGGCGCGCCGTTCGCGAGCTGGCGCGCGGGAGACGCGTGCTCGACTGCTTCTGCCACGTGGGGCCCTTCGGCCTCAGCGCGGCGGCCGGCGGGGCGGAGCTCGTGCGCTGCGTGGACGTGAGCCAGACGGCGATTGACCTCGCGCGCGAGAACGCCCGGCTCAACGGCCTTTCCGATCGCATGGGGTTCACCTGTGCCAACGTGCTCGACTATCTGCCCGAGCTCCGGGCGAGCCGCGCGCGCCTGCGCGAGGAGGGCGGTCCCTTCGACCTCATCGTGCTGGACCCGCCGGCCTTCACCAAGAGCCGCGGCACCGTCTCGCATGCGGCGCGCGGCTATCGCGAGATCAACTACGAGGCCCTGCGCCTTCTGCCCCGCGGCGGCTACCTGGCCACGTGCAGCTGCTCGCACTTCATGACGCGCGACCTTCTGGCCAAGGCCATTGCCGAGGCGGCCCACCAGGCGAACGTGCAGCTCAAGCAGGTCGAGGAGCGTCAGCAGGCGCCCGACCACCCCATCCTCTGGGGCTTTCCCGAGAGCCACTACCTGGACTTCTTCGTCTTCCAGGTTGTGTAGCGACCCCGCACGCCGTCCCGATGGCTTGACAGTTTTATGACCGGCAAAGGCTCGTCGAATGGTCCTAAGAACGAGTTGCGCCCCCATTTTGTTCTTAGAGCTTTTGTGACCCCTCTAAGAACGACAACGTGTTCTTAGGGAGGCCAGTACAATCCTAAGAACGATTTGACGTTTCAATCTGTTCTTAGGGAGAAGACATGCTCGACAGCATTCACCCAGGAAGACAAGGAAAGCTTCGGAGCAACCTCTCAGGCGAACTCGAGTATCATTCGTTTCTCCCCTCGCGTCTCCAGGACTGTCTCCCCCTTGCGCTGGACGAGGGAACTCGACGAGCAATATCCGACTGCCGCGGCATACTTGGCGAGATGCAGGGTATGGCGCGCTTTATCCCTAATGTCGGCATGTACCTAACCATGTACGTCCGCAAAGAGGCCCTTCTCTCGTCACAGATTGAGGGGACCCAGTGCACCTTTGATGACGTGCTCGATCCCAGCCTCGCCGAAAATGCGAGCAGAGACCTCGAAGATGTAGTTAGATATGTGGAGGCCACGGAACATGCCGTGGAGCTCCTGGACGAAATCCCCCTCTGCACGAGAATGCTGAGGCAGGTTCACCGAGTCCTTCTTGAGGGGGTTCGTGGCTCCGACAAGCATCCCGGAGAGCTTCGCACGTCGCAGAACTGGGTTGGGGCGACGGGGCGCACACTTTCGCAGGCCGCGTACGTCCCGCCCAACGTCGATGATATGAACGAGGCTCTTTCCGACCTCGAGGTTTTTCTTAACGAAGAGACGAGTCTTGACCCAATTGTCAAGGCGGCGCTCGCGCACTATCAGTTTGAGACCATCCATCCGTTTCTTGACGGCAACGGCAGGATTGGCCGGCTTCTCATTACCCTCTCCCTCATGAACGATGGCATCCTAGAGCTTCCGGTACTCTATCCATCCTACGAGCTAAAGCGTCGGCGCTCCACCTACTACGAATGGCTGATGCGCGTTCGCGAGGCTGGTGACTATGAGGGATGGGTTGGCTTCTTCTGTGACTGCCTTCTTCGGAGCGCCGCGGACGCCCGAGACTCCATGCGCGCCCTCGCCGAACTGCACGCCTCCTCGGAGCGCCTCATCCTCTCCTCAATGAAAAGAGGCTCGGCGAACGCCCTGCGCCTTCTGGAGTTGCTCGAGGGAAACCCCATCGTAGACGTCAACTTCGTTGCAAGCCGCCTTGGGCTCAGTGCCTCGGGCGCCAACTCGCTCATTGGCTCGATGACGCATCTTGGGCTTCTTGTTCAAAGAGACTCGTCACGGAAGCGATATCGCATCTTTTCTTACGAGCCCTACCTCAGAATCCTCAGGTCAGGAGATGAGCCCCTATAGATAAGGCTCGTCGACTTGACAGCTTGCTCAGGTCAAACTGTCATGACAGTTTGACCTGAGCAAGCTGTCAGAGCAAGCTGTCAAGTCGTCAGGCGCGCTTGCGGCGGCGGGAGCGGAAGAACTCGCGCAGCAGCTCGGCCGCCTCGTCCCCCAGCACGCCCGCGCTCACCGCGAAGGCGTGATTGAGCCGGGGGTCGCAGCTCACGTCAAAGAGCGTGCCGAGCGCGCCGCCCTTGGGGTCGGACGCCCCGTAGACGCAGCGGTCCACCCGCGCGTTCACCATGAGGCCGGCGCACATGAGGCAGGGCTCGAGCGTGACGTAGACGGTGCAGCCCGTGAGGCGCCATCGCCCCAGCTCGCGCGCCGCCGCCACCATAGCAGAGAACTCCGCGTGCGCCGAGGGGTCGGCGTCCGTCTCGCGCCGGTTGTGCGCTCGCGCGACGACGTGCCCGTCGCACACCACCACGGCGCCGATGGGGACCTCGCCCTCCTCCGCCGCCAGACGGGCCTCGTCCAGCGCCATGCGCATGAAGCGCTCGTCATCGGTCACGACGCCGTCCGTCGCCGCGCCCGCGCCCTCGCCGTCCAGCATCATGCCTCCCGCCCGCGCCTGCAATC
>CALUJT010000010.1 GCA_944321005.1 uncultured Atopobiaceae bacterium
CGCGGCATCTCGGCGGTGGAGACGGCCACGTTGACCGTCACGTAGACGCGCGTGCCCGCCAGGTGCGCCCGGCGGCGCGACGCGGCAAAGGACTCGTCGTCGAAGTTGTGCGCGCCGCGACGGGCGTTGAAGTCGTTGCCCAGGCCGCAGTAGATGGCGTCCGCCCCCGCGGCGAGCGCCGCGTTGAAGGGCTCGGGGCCGCCCGCCGGCGCCAGCAGCTCCGGCACGCCGTGGGCCTCGAGGAACGTGGTCCTTCTCGTCATGGCCTTACCGTCTCCTCCGTACTTTGCAAAATAGTACGCACAGTTCCGTTTCACATCATATATCCGCAGTTGGGAAAATGGTGGTTCCGGAACTGTGCGTACTAATCAGGTTACGCTGGCAAGAAGGACGCCAAGCGCGTCCCTACACCAGGCGAGCCCAGCGCTTCTTGCCGGACTGGACCGTGGTCCCGGCGGAGAAGAGCGCGGCGTCCACGTTGTAGCACTTGGGCGCCACGGCCTCGCCGTTGATCTTGACGCCGCCGCCGTCCACGAGGCGGCGCGCCTCGCCGGCGGACTTGGCGATGCCCACCTCCACGAGCAGCTTGCCCAGATAGACCTTGCCCTCGTCGTTGACCTCGGCCACGCTCACGGGAAACTCCGGCATGTCCTCGGGGGCCTCGGCGCGCTTGAACTGCGCGTCAAAGGCGTCGCTCGCCGCGGCGCCCGCTCCCTCGCCGTGGTAGAGGTCCACGATGTTGGCGGCCAGCTCGCGCTTGAGCGCGTACGGGTCGGCGGTGCCGTCCGCGAAGGCGGCGTCGATCGCGTCGAGCTTGTCCATGTCGGCGGTGGAGCACAGGCGCCAGTAGAGCGGCACCAGCTCGTCGGTGATGGACATGACCTTGCCGTACATGTCCGCCGGCTCGTCGGTGAGGCCCACGTAGTTGCCGTAGCTCTTGGACATCTTCTTGTGGCCGTCGGTGCCCACCAGGAGCGGCATCGTGAGGGCCACCTGCGGCTCCATCCCCATGGCGCGCATGAGGTCGCGGCCGGCGAGGAGGTTGAAGATCTGGTCGTTGCCGCCCATCTCGAGGTCCGCCTTGATCACCACGGAGTCGTACGCCTGCAGCACCGGGTAGATGAACTCGTGCAGGGCGATGGACTTGCCCTCGGCGTATCGGTTGTGGAAGTCCTCGCGCTCGAGGATGCGGGCCACGTTGAACTGGCTCATGAGCTTGAGCATCTCCGCCAGGTTGAGGCCCTTCAGCCAGTCGCCGTTGTGGACGATCGTGGTCTTCTCGGGGTCGAGGACCTTCATGGCCTGCTCGACGTAGGTCTTGGCGTTGGCCTCGACCTGCTCCTCGGTGAGGGGCGGACGGGTGGAGTCGCGGCCGGACGGGTCGCCGATGAGCGCGGTGCCGTTGCCGATGATGAGGGTCACGTTGTGGCCGAGGTCCTGGAACTGGCGCATCTTGCGCAGCGGCACGGCGTGGCCGAGGTGCAGGTCGGGGCTGGTGGGGTCCACGCCCAGCTTGATGTTGAGGGGCGTGCCCTTCTCGAGCTTCTTCTTGAGCTCGTCCAGCGGCACGATCTGCATGGTGCCGGACGTGATGACCTTGAGCTGTTCGTCAACGGGAAGCAACGATCTCTCCTCCATAGGTTCTTCGCTTGGCCAAGCCGCCCGCCGGACGGCCATACGAGGTACTAGGATAGCGCAGCTGCCGGGCGTTCAGTCGCTGCGGAGACGATTCCCCACATCCAGAGCACGCCTAACCGCACCGTCTCCGGGCCACGCGGGAGGGACGGACCGGGAGCCGGGGAGAAGAGCGGGGCGGCAGCGGTCCCGCGGGCCACGTCCACGGTCTCAACACGTGGAGCCGCCCGCGCGGCGCAATCTGCCGGCACCACCTATAATGTTGGGCAGTTGTGGACCGATCTCCCAGACAGGAGGACCAGATGGGGATCAGAACCCGCAGGGCCCATCAGCACTCCAGGACCCACTTCGTGGGCTTTGGCATAGCAGGCGTCTTCGGCTTCATCGCGCTTCTCGTGGTGACACTCGCGCTCTCCCTGGGGGGCGTTGTGAGCTCGTGGCTCGAGGACCTGCCCGACTACACCTCGGCCGACGCCTACCTCCTCGCCGAGCCCACGCGCGTCTATGACGCGGACGGCAACGAGATAGCCTCGTACTACCTGCAGAACCGTCGCTCCGTCACGCTCGACGAGGTCTCCGACTACGTGAAGAAGGGCGTGGTCGACACCGAGGACAAGCGCTTCTACGACCACAACGGCGTGGACCCGCAGGGCGTCCTGCGCGCGGTCTGGGGCCAGATCACCGGCTCGGGCGACGCCGGCGGCGGCTCCACCATCACGCAGCAGCTCGTGCGCAACACCGTCCTGTCCGACGAGCAGTTCGAACAGTCGCTCAAGCGCAAGGTCCGCGAGGCCTACATCGCCATCCAGCTGGAGAAGGAGTACACGAAGGACCAGATCCTCAACATGTACCTCAACACCATCTTCTACGGCAACGGGGCATGGGGCATCGAGGCGGCCAGCATCACCTACTTCAACAAGCACGCGAGCGAGCTCACGCTTGCCGAGGCGGCCACCCTCGTGGGCCTGCCCAACGCGCCCTCCCTCTACGACCCCTTCCAGAACCCGGAGGCCTGCAAGGATCGCCGCAACCTCGTCCTCTACCGAATGCTCGAGGCCGGCACCATCTCGCAGGAGGAGTACGACGCCGCCTGCGCCGAGGGCATCGTCCTCAACCCCGGCGAGCTGGGCGACTCCGTGGGCACCTACCCCTACTTCACGGACTACGTGAGAAACCTCCTGCTCCAGGACTTCTCCTCCGAGACCATCATGCAGGGAGGCCTCAAGGTCTACACCACGCTCGACCCCACGCTCCAGGCCGCGGCGGAGGAGGCCGTGAACGAGCGGATCGCCTCCTCCAACGACCCCGACCTGCGCGGCGCCCTCGTCTCCGTGGACAACTCCAACGGCCACATCGTGGCCATGGTTGGAGGCCAGAGCTACGGCAACGACACCGCTGCGGGGCAGAACGTGATCAACCTCGCCACCAACGCGCGCCAGCCGGGCTCGAGCTTCAAGCCCATCACGCTCACCGCGGCCATGCTCGAGGGCATGAGCCCAACGGTGCAGCTCTACGCCAACTCGCCGCTGCAAGCGACGCCCACCTGGCCCGTCCAGAACGTCGACAACGCGCAGTACGGCATCATCTCGCTCGCCGAGGCGACGACGGTCTCCTCCAACGTCGCCTACGCGCAGGTGGTCCTCGCCATCGGACCCGAGAAGGTCGTCGACGCCGCGCACCTCATGGGCGTGGACTCCACCCTCAACCCCGTGAACTCCATCACGCTGGGCACCCAGGAGGCAACGCCTCTCGAGATGGCCGAGGTCTACTCCACCTTCGCCAACTGCGGCCTGCACCGCGACGCCATCGCGATCACGCGCATCGAGGACCGCAACGGCAACCTCGTCTACGAGCACCAGGACAGCGCCGAGCAGGTAGTGGACTCCGCCATCATGGCCGAGGTGACCGACATCCTCGAGACCGTCGTCTCCCGCGGATCCGCCTCCTACTACGTGGGCATCTACTTCACCGCGGACCAGCCCGTGGCGGGCAAGACCGGCACGACCGAGAACTACGGCGACCTCTGGTTCTGCGGCTACACCCCGCAGCTCACCACCACCGTCTGGACCGGCCATCTGAACGACAACTCCACGGTCTACTACCAGGGCAGCCACGGAACCACGCAGAACCTGCCGCAGCCCATCTGGACCGCGTACACGAACGCGGCCCTCGAGGGCGTGCCGCGCGAGGAGTTCCCCACCTCCGACCACGAGGCGACGTTCAAGTCCAACGACTCCTGGACCTTCGTGGGCACCGACAGGTACGTCAACAGCGACTGGTACGACGACGACTACAGCGACTGGAGCGACGACTCCGACGACGACTCCGAGCCCACCTACGAGGAGCCCGAGACCGGCACGCCCCTTGAGCCTACGACGCCCACCGTGCCCAACACCGGCGGCGGCACCGGTGACAGCGGAACGGGCGGGTCCGGCGGCACCGGAGGCACGGGCGGGTCCGGCGGCGGGTCCGGCGGCGACGTCAGCGGCGGCGGGTCCGGCGGCGGCACCGAATCCGGCGGCGGGTCCGGCGGCGGCACCAGCGGGTCCGGCGGTGACGGCACCGGCGGGTCCGGCGGCGGCACCGAATCCGACGGCAACGCCGGAACCGGCGAGTCCGGCGGCGGCGAGATGGCGCCCGCGGCATAGGCGCTTGCCCTGACAGGCACCCACGGGGAGGGGACGGGGACGTCCCCTCCCCTCTTCTTTGGCAAGGGCCCCGCGACCTTCTCGCCCGGCGGCGCGCCCCGCTCCCCGAAAAGGTACAACGTACGGAAGAGGCAAGTGCCCCCAGCTGCCGTATCATGCGTAACAGGACTGTGCACCGAGCCCGACGGCTCACCACCACATACGCACCTACGGAGGGACCATGTCATACCAGGACCAGGGAAGGCGCCCGCGCTCGGGCTCCTCAAGGACGGCGGGATCTTCCTCGCGCCAGTACACGGGCGGCGCACGGGCTCGAGTCCCCAGCAGCGGCGTCTATCACGGTCCCACCGGTACCCGCACGCGCCCCAAGTCGAGCCTCAGGGGCAGCGGAGGGCGGGGCGGCTATCCCCTTCGCTCGCGCAGCATCAACTTCCAGGGCAACCGCAACAGGATCTTGGGCCTCGACCGCAGGCTCGTCATCCTGGGCGCGCTCGCCATCGTTCTTCTCGTCCTCGTGATCGTGGGGGTCTCGACCTGCGTGCGCAGCTGCTCTGGAGGCGACGGCTCCGGCACCCAGACGGGACAGGGTGACGTGCGCGTGGCGGCCGGCCTCCCCGAGGAGCTCGCGACGGCCTTCACCGACGAGCTCAACCGGAGCGACAAGCTCGCCAGCATCGCCGCCAATGCCGACAAGTACGGCGACCAGGGCCTCCTCGAGCTTGCCCTCAGCGTGCCCGAGGCGATCGACTTCGTGGCCGCCTACCCCACCACCGAGAAGACCGCCCAGCCCTACGAGGACGCCGTGACCAAGGGCACGGCCCCGCAGCTCTGGTGCTGGGACGCCCGCTGGGGCAACGTGGACTACGCGGGGCGCGCGCTCGCCCTCACCGGCTCCGGGCCCACCGCCCTCTCGATGGCCTACATGGGCCTCACCGGCGCCACGGACCAGACCCCCGCGGACATAGCCCAGGCTGCGACCGAGGCGCAGGCCGCCACCGGCGACTCGGCCATGACCGCTGAGTTCCTCGTCTCCGAGTCCGAGAAGCTCGGGCTCAGGTGCGAGTCGTTCGCCTCCAACGCCGACAACCTCGCCCAGATGCTCGACTCCGGGACCTACGTCCTCATGGAGACCAAGGCCGGCTCGCTCACGAGCGCCGCGCACTGGATCCTCGTGACCACCGAGAACGAGGACGGCTCCATGCAGGTCTCCGACCCCACCTCGCCCGCCGTGAGCGCCCACCCCTGGGCCCCCGCCACGCTGGCCTCGACCTGCACGGACTTCTACGTCCTCAGCGTCCCCGGCTCCGACGACGACAGCGCGGACGGCACGGACGACGGTGCCTCCGACTCCACCTCCGAGTCAGACACCTCCTACGAGTAGAACCCGCTCCCATAGCGACGCAAGGGCCGAGAAGAACATGGTTCTTCTCGGCCCCTTCCCTCTCTCGGCAACAAGTAGCCGATCGACACGCGAGGGCCCCCGCGCTTCTCGGTCGGCGACTTCTGGGCGCAGCCCAGTGAGCCGACGAGAAGCGCGGGGGCCCTCAGCGCGCGTGAGAGCGAACTACGGCCCTACGACAGGATCTCCTTGCTCGCGGCCTCGAGCTTGGCGCGCACGGCCTCGGACTCGGCGCGCGTGGCGCCCTTGGAGAAGAGGTACGCCTTGACCTTGGGCTCGGTGCCGGACGGACGGAAGATGACCTTGTTGTCGTCCTCGAGGCGGAACTCGATGACGTTGGCCGGCGGCAGGACCTGCGCCGCCTCCTTCTGCAGGCCGGAGACGCGCGGCATCTCGGGGCCGGTGGCGTAGTCGGTCATGCCGAGGACCTTGTAGCCGGCGATTTCGGCGGGCGGGTTCTCGCGCAGGCCGGTCATGATGGCGGCCATCTTGTCGGCGCCGGCGGCGCCCGGGAAGGACGCGTTGACGGTGCCGTTGAGGTAGTAGCCGTACTTCTGGTAGAGGGCGTCCATGGCCTCGTAGAGGTCCATGCCCTTCTCGGCGTAGTAGGAGGCCATCTCGACGCAGAGCATCGTGGCGACGATGGCGTCCTTGTCGCGGGCGTGCGTGCCCACGAGGTAGCCGTAGGACTCCTCGAAGCCCATAAGGAAGCGGTCCTCCTCGCCCTCGTCCTTGAGCTGGTCGATCTGGTCGCCGATGTACTTGAAGCCGGTGAGCACGCGCCTCATCTCAAAGCCCCAGTCGCGCGCGAGGGCGTCGGGCATGGAGGAGGAGACGATCGTGGAGACGGCGACCTTGGAGGCCACGTCCTCGCCGCGGTCGCGGGCCATCGTGGCGAGCCAGTCCATGAGCAGAACGCCCATCTCGTTGCCGGAGAGCAGCACGTAGTCGCCGTCGTGCGGGATGGCGGTGCCCATGCGGTCGGCATCGGGGTCGGTGGCCACGACGAGGTTGGGCTTGACCTCCTCGGCCAGCTTGAGGGCGAGCTCGAGGGCCTCGCGGAACTCGGGGTTGGGATAGGTGCAGGTGGGGAAGTTGCCGTCCGGGTTGGCCTGCTCGGGCACCACGGAGACCTTCTCGACGCCGATCTCCTTGAGGATGCGGGTCACGAGCTCCATGCCGGTGCCGTTGAGCGGGGTATAGACCACGGAGTAGTCGTCGGACGCCTTGAAGCCGGGGACGGAGACCTTCTTGATGTTCTCGATGAAGCCGTCGAGGACCTCCTCGGGGGTCCACTCGATGAGGCCCTTCTCGATGCCCTCGTCGAAGTCCATGATCTTGACGTTGAATGGGTCGGCCTTGGCGATGTTGGCCGAGATCTCAGCCGCGGCCTCGTCCGTGATCTGGCCGCCGTTGTCGTTGTAGACCTTGTAGCCGTTGTACGGCGCCGGGTTGTGGGAGGCCGTGAGCACGATGCCCGCAGAGGTGCCGAGGTGGCGCACCGCGAAGGACAGCGTGGGGACGGGCTCGATGCGCGGGTACACGTAGACGTGCACGCCGTTGGCCGCGAGCACGCCGGCGGCGACCTTCTGGAAGTCCTCGCCCTTGTTGCGCGAGTCGCGCGCGAGGGCGAGCGTCGGGTTCTCGTAGTGCGCGTTCAGGTAGTCCGCGACGCCCTGGGTGGCCTGCGCGACCACGTAGACGTTCATGCGGTTGGTGCCCACGCCCAGCGTGCCGCGCAGGCCCGCGGTACCAAAGGCGAGGTCGCGATAGAAGGCGTCGAAGAGCTTGTCCTCGTTGCCCTCCTTCGTGAGCTCGGCGAGCTCGGCCGCGAGGTCGGGCTCCTTGACGTTGTCCTGCCAGGTCTTGACCGTGGCCTCGATGCTAGCGTCCATTGCGCGTTCCCCCAATTGCTCGGGGCGCGAGCCGTCGCCCGCGCCAAACTCACACGTATAGAGAAATACTACTAGCCCGCGCCGGCCGCTCGGCCGTCGCTTGCGCGGGCGGGCGCCGCATGCCGGCAGACGGAAGCGCACGCACGAGACTACGCCCGCTCGACGCGCTCCACGAGATAGGCGTGGTGGACCTTGCGGTTGCGCGAGAAGTCCTCGGGGATGGTCTCGTCCGTGATGTCCGTGAGGCGCACGCCGGCACGCTCGAGCTTCTCGACGTCCGGCCTGAAGGTGCGCAGGTTGCACGAGAAGATCGCGCGGCCCCCGCGCACGAGCAGGCGGGACACGCCAATCACGAGCTCGGCGTGGTCACGCTGCACGTCGAAGGAGGACTTCTTCATGCGCGCGGAGTTGGAGAACGTGGGGACGTCGCAGAAGACGAGGTCCCAGCGGTTCTTGGTGTGCCGCTGCTCCGTCACCCACGCGAGGACGTCCGCCTGCACGAACTCGTGCTCGGGACCGTCAAAGCCGTTGCGCGCCATGTTGCGGCGCGCCCAGTCCAGGCTCGGGCGCGAGAGGTCCACCGTCGTGGTGTGCCTGGCGCCGCCGTCCGCCGCGTAGCAGGTGGCGGTCCCGGTGTAGGCAAAGAGGTTGAGGAAGCGCTTGGACCCCTTGGTCTCCTTCATCATCTCGCGGATGCGCGAGCGGGTCTCGCGGTGGTCCAGGAAGATGCCGCAGTCGTGCCGCGCGTCAAAGTTGACCTCGAAGGTGAGCCCGCCCTCGTCCACGAGATGCGAGCCCGCCGGGAGCTCCACGCGCGCGGACGGGCGAGAGGAGCCGGGCAGCTGGGGGCCGCGACGCCCGCGCTGGGGGCGCGCCTGCGGGGAGCGCGCCTCGTCGGCGTACTGCGAGCCGCCGCGCGCCCGGGTGCGCACGCGCACGCTCACGTCGCGCCAGGCCACGCCCATCACGCGCGGCGCGATGGCCAGCACGTCGAGCAGGCGACGGCGCGCGAGCTCGGGGTCCACCCCGCGCGGGGCGGCGTACTCGGAGATCTGGAGCCAGCGGCCCGGCGTCTCCGACCCCTCGTAGAGCTCGATGGCAACGGCGTAGTCCGGCAGGTCCGCGTCATAGACGCGGTAGCACGTGACGTCCTCGCGCCGGGCCCACCTGGCGCGCAGGCGCGCCACCTTGGCAAGGCGCCGGGCAAACTGCTCCGAGGCGGGAACGAGCACGGGCACGCGCTCGCCGGCCACCTCCACGGTCGCGGGGGGCTCGGCGTCCCCTCCGTCATAGACGCGGATGGTCGCGGGGTCGCGCCCCACGATGACCTCAGTCGCGGACTCGGGCTCCTGGCGCAAGGCGGCGTCGAGGGAGGCGTCGCGGGCCAGGGCGACGGTACGAAGGCCCGAGGCGGCGGACGCCGAGGCGAGGGCGGCCGCCTCTGTGGCGAGGGCGGCCTCGCCGATCCACGAGAGATCGCAGGTCACGAGCGCGGACCCAGCCTCGCGGGCGGCGTCGGCAGCAGCCGCGGGCGAGCAGAACGCGGGCTCGAGGGGAACGCCCGCCGCCCGGAGGGCCTGGCGGCACGCCGAGGCGACGCCGGGGCGATCGTCCGCCACGAGCAGCGAGCAGGGGTTCTTCTCGCCAGCTTCCGCGCGGGCGTCCGCCTCCGCGAGGAGCGCCTCCCAGGCGCCCCGGTCGTGCCCCGCCCAGCCCTGGAAGCCCCACCGGGAGCGGAGGAGGCCGGGCGCACGGTCGAGGGCCCGGCCGGCGGCCTCGACGAGCACGCTCCCCTGGCCCGCCCACAGGGCGGCGAGCACGGGAGACCCCGCGCGGACGGCGTCGCCCCACCCGCCCGCGGCAAGAAGGGCCGCGGCGTAGTCCGGGCGCAGCGGCGCGGCACCCGCCTCGGAGCGCGACTCGTAGCCGCGCCGGAAGAGGGGCTCACCCGCCAGGTCGAGCGAGACCGTGGCGTGCCCGCCCGAGAGGCGCACGTCAACGGTGAGGTCGGGGCGCGCGGTGTCCGTGACCGGGCGGGCGCCGCTCGCCCCGAAGACGCGGTCCACCACGGCATCCTTCGTGCGGAGGGCCACGAACTGGGTGTTTCTGAGCTCGGCGTTGGTGCCGTGGGCGTCAACCGCAAAGGTGGCGCCGGGCGCGAGCTGCGCCTCCCACGGGAGCGCGCGCACGCCCTCGTAGAGCGCGTCGGAGTCCGCGGCGTCCACGCGCGCGAGCACGAGCAGCACGCGCGACGCCAGGCGCGACCACAGGCAGACGCGGTACGCGTCCGCGAGCTCCCCGCCAAAGGACACCTGTCCCCTCAGCGGGCGGACCTGAGGCGCGCGCAGCTCCCTCAGCTCGTCCGCCAGCAGCCGCTCGAAGCCCCTGGGGCACGTTGCAACAAACTCCATCGGGTCACCTCTCGCCCGTTCTTATCGCCAGACGCCCCATTCTACCGGGCGCTCGGCGCCTTTCTTGCCCGCAGACGAGGGCCGCACCAAACGCACAGGCCGCGCCGCCCAGCCCGCCGTCCAGCCCGCCGTCCGAGGCCGCCGTCCGAGGCCGCCGTCCGAGCCCTCCCGCAAGTTAAATCAAACTTGAAAGTGCTTTTCTGGCGGTTTTCATGCCCTCGGAACAGAAGAAACTGCCAAAAACTCACTGCCTGGACCGTGGGGGCTCGAGTTCGACGACAAGAGCCGCCGGGGGCAACGGATTCCCAGCGTTTTCCCCTTGATTTTCCTTCGCTTATGTTAGATAGTTATATTTATATTGAATCTTAATTGCTATTATATGTTAGGTTGTCAAGATATGAGCAGAAAGGGCGACAGGGAGGTCAGCCTCTTCCTCAGGGAGGCGGAGAGCCGGTGGTCGTGCGCCGACTCCGTCCCGGGACATCTGCACAGGCTCATGGAGGCGCGCGTCGCAAAGGGGCAGCTCGTCTCGCCGATGCCGCACCTGTACGCCCGCGCCGAGCTCTGGGAGCGGCTCGACCAGACCATGCGAACCATCTTCATCGTTCACGGCCTTCAGACGCTCCACCCGGACTGGGTCTTCTGCGGAGTCACCGCCGCGGTCATGCACGGGCTCTCCGTGTCGTGGGGAGTCCAGGAAACGATCGAGATAGCCTCGTCATCGGGCATAACCAGCGCCTCGGCAGGTCGCGTCATCCGTCGCCACGTGCGGGACGAGACGGCCGTCGTCTCCTTTGACGCTCGGGTCACGCCCCTGCTCCGAACCGTGTTCGACTGCATGCGCCGCCTCGACCTACGCGAGGGCCTCGCCATCGCCGACTCCGCCCTTCACCTCGGGCTCACCACGCACGACGAGCTCTGCGCCTACGTTCGCGGCAGACCAGGCCGTTTCGCGGGCGCCGAGAGGGCCTTGCGGACCGCGGAGCTCGCGGACCCGCGCCCACAGAACGGAATGGAGTCCATCGCGCGGGCCGTCATGCACGAGCTCGGATTCGCCGCCCCAGACCTGCAGGTGCCGTTCGCGGACCCCATGAGCCCGAGCCGCACGTACCATGTCGACTACTGCTGGACCCTTCCGGACGGCACGCTCGTGATCGGCTAGCTCGACGGCGGCGAGAAGTACGTGAACCCCCTCATGAGCGGGGGCTCCTCCGAGAGGGCGATGCGGCGGGAGCGACGCAGGGAGTCGCGCCTCTCCATCAACCAGCCCCGCATCGTCCGGTTCTCGCCGGAGGACGTCAAGGACGTGGCGTACTTCAACCGGCTGCTCGAGACCTTTGGCGTTCCGAAGGACCACGACCCCCTGATCGAGATACCCGAGGAGCCCGTGAGCGAGACCGTGCCGCCGGACGCCTACGGGCTGGAGTAACGCCGCCGAGCCCTCGGCGCGTCGCGGGTCGAGCGTGAGTTTCTGGCACTTTTTGCCCGACCGAGAGGCGCAAAAGTGCCAGAAACTCACCGTCAGGCGTTGGGAGCCGAGCTTCGGGCGTCCCACGGGCCAAAACGGACGAGCCGAGAAGAACCTCGACCCCCTAGCGCCTCCCGTAGAACTCGTGCAGGTCGCGGCCCATGGCCTCGAGCGTGGGAACGTCCACGTAGGACATGTGCCCGCAGCCGTAGAGGTACCAGCTCACCCGGCCCTTGAGCTCCGGGGAGAGGAACTGGTGGCTCATGTCGTGGACGACGTTCCACCAGGTGGTGGCGGCGTCGTAGCGCCCGCCGATGAGGGCGAGCTTCATCGTGGGGTTGCGGCGCAGCGCCACGGCGACGTCGAGCGAGACGTTGGGCGTGGCCACGCGGCCCAGGCCCGGCTCCTCGTGGCCCCAGTCCCAGCCGGCGTTGACCTTGTCGTAGTTGTTGGAGAGGTAGCGCGCGGGGCCCTGGTAGCCCAGCTCGTCCGCGCAGAAGAGCCTGAACGCGCGCACCCAGGCGCCCTCGACGGCGTCGTCCGCGGCGTCCTCGCCGGCGAGCCACATGTCGTAGCCCTGCATGGGGGACGGCGCGTCGGAGGAGAAGCGCGTGTCCAGCCTGCCGCACACCCTGCCCTCGCTCGCGAGCAGGTGCGTGCGGAAGTCGAGCAGGTCGACCCTCAGATGGTGCGCCAGGATGTGCTCGGCGGAAAGCCCGATGAAGGCGGCCATGCGCTCTGCCACGGCGCGCTCCTCCGCCTCTCCCAGGCGATCGCCGCGCAGGAGCGCGGGGGCGAGCTCGTCCTCGGCGAAGGTCATGGCCCTCTCGAACCACTCCCTTTCGCCCACGCCCGCGCCGGCGCGGCCGAAGAACTGCGCCGTTGCCGCAAAGGTGGGCATCATGCCCAGGTAGTAGAGGTCGTCGCCGGGGTTGATGAGCCCCGCGATGTTGAAGACGGCGGAGAGCATGACCACGCCCGTGAGCTGCACGCCCCGCTCGCCCAGAAGGCGCATGAGCGCGGCGTTGCGCACGGTGCCGTAGGACTCGCCAAAGAGGTAGAGCGAACTCGACCAGCGGCCGTTCTCCGTGAGCCAGGCGCAGATGGCGCGCGCGAAGGCGTCCGCGTCACCGTCCGTGCAGAAGATCTTCTTGGGGTCGGCGTCCTCCGCGAGCACGGACCAGCCGGTGCCCAGGGCGTCCAGGAACACCACGTCCGAGTCAAGCAGGAGCGTGTGCGGGTTGTCCTCCACCGGGGCGTCCGCGCGCACGTGGCGCACGCCGTCCGTTGCCACGCGGCGCGGGCCGATGCCGCCAAAGTTGATGGGCACCGAGCTCGAGCCCGGGCCGCCGTTGTAGGCAAAGGTCACGGGCCTGGACGCGTCCGGCCTGCCCTCGGCGTCCACCGCCACGTAGGAGAGCGAGAACATGCGGCCGAGAAGAACGCCCGCGTCGTCACGGACCTCAAGGTGGGCGGCCCGGGCCTCGTACTCGAGGCTGCGCTCGCCGTCCGTCCAGGCGAGGCGCGCCGACGCCGCCTCGGGGACGCCCGTCGCGCGGTCGGCCGGCACGCTCGCGTAGACGCCCCTCACGGCGCCGCCGGCCTCGGTCGGTGCCTTGGTCTCGCTCTTCTCGTCTGACATGCTCTTCCTCCCTTGTCGCGAGCCGCCTGCCACGCCCCATTCTAGCCCTCTCCCCGAGCCCGCCCGCGCGGCACGCTCGGCGCGCGCCATTGGCGTCCGCGGCAAGCGCTAAACTAGTGCGGCAAGCGCGGGAGCCCTCCCGCACGTCCGCTGTCCCCGAGTTTTGGAGTCACATGAACGCTACGACCGTGCCCTCCCCCGCCCCGTCGGGACGCCCGAGGGCAAAATACACCGGCATCCCGCTCTCCGCGGCCATGCTCCTCGTCACGCTGGGCGTGGTGTACGGAGACATCGGCACGAGCCCGATGTACACCCTCAAGGCCATCATCGCCGGCAACGGCGGCCTCGCCACGATGTCCGAGGACGTGGTGCTGGGCGCCCTCTCCCTCATCATCTGGACGCTCACCCTCATCACCACGGTCAAGTACGTGCTCGTGGCGATGAAGGCGGACAACCACAACGAGGGCGGCATCTTCGCGCTCTACAGCCTCGTCAGGCGCTGCGGGCGCTGGCTCATCATCCCCGCCATGATCGGCGGCGCCGCACTCCTGGCAGACGGCATCCTCACGCCGGCCGTCACCGTCACCACCGCGATCGAGGGCCTGCGGACGGTGGACTTCCTCTACCGGCTCATAGGCGACGGCCAGCAGATCGTCATCGTGATCGTGGTGTGCATCATCAGCGTGCTCTTCTTCCTGCAGAAGGCCGGAACCTCCAAGATCGGCAAGGCCTTCGGCCCCATCATGACCCTGTGGTTCCTCTTCCTCGCCGTGGCCGGCCTGCCGCACATCTTCGAGAACTTCGGCGTGCTGCGCGCCCTCAACCCCGTGCGCGGCATCACGTTCCTCTTCAACGGCAACCTCAACGCCGCCGGCGTCATGGTCCTGGGCAACGTCTTCCTCTGCACCACCGGCGCCGAGGCCCTCTACTCGGACATGGGCCACGTGGGCAAGCCCAACATCTACGCCACCTGGCCCTTCGTGAAGGTCTGCCTCATCCTCAACTACCTGGGCCAGGGCGCCTGGATCATCGCCAACAGCGGCTCGGCCGAGCTCGGCTCCATCACCGACCTCAACCCGTTCTTCCAGATGCTCCCCGAGCAGATGCGCGTCTTCGCCGTCCTGCTCTCCACGCTGGCGGCCATCATCGCGTCGCAGGCGCTCATCACCGGCTCGTTCTCCATCGTCTCCGAGGCGGTGCGCCTGGACCTCATGCCCCACATGCGCATCAACTACCCGTCGGAGACCAAGGGCCAGATCTACATCCCCATGATCAACAACGTCATGTGGGTGGCCTGCATCTGCGTGGTGCTCTTCTTCCAGACCTCCGCGCACATGGAGGCCGCCTACGGCCTGGCCATCACCGTGACGATGCTCATGACCACGGTGCTGCTCTTCACGTACCTCTCGCGCATCCGCCGCAGGCCCGCGCTGGCCGTGCCCTTTGCCATCTTCTTCGGGGCCATCGAGTTCATGTTCTTCTTCTCGAGCCTCACCAAGTTCTTCCACGGCGGCTACGTCACCGTGATCATGGCCTCCGCTATCTTCCTGGTCATGTACGTGTGGCGCCGCGGCACCGCCATCGAGCGCACGCAGACCATGTACCTGCCCGTGGTGAAGTACCTCGACCAGCTCTTTGACCTCAGCCACGACGACGCCTACCCCTACCTGGCGGACAACCTGGTCTTCCTCACCAACGACTCGTCCTTCGACAAGCTCGACCGCGACATTCTCTACTCGATCCTGGACAAGCGCCCCAAGCGCGCCAAGGCGTACTACTTCCTCAACGTCCAGGTGACCGACGAGCCCTACACGCACGAGTACATCGTGGACACGTTTGACACGGACTTCCTCTTCAAGGTCCAGCTGCGTCTGGGCTTCCGCGTCAACCAGCGCGTCAACACCTATCTCTACCAGATTGTGGACGACCTGGTGAAGCGCGGCCAGATAGCCCCGCAGGAGCACAGGTACTCGATCTACCTCGAACCGAGCGAGGTGGGCGACTTCAAGTTCTGTCTCATCCGCAAGACCGTCTCCCCCGAGACCGACCTCTCCGGCATCAACCGCCGCACCATGGAGATCAAGTACTTCATCCGCAGCCTCTGCGGCTCGGCGGACCGCTGGTACGGTCTCGAGAACTCGAGCGTCATCTACGAGTACGTGCCCCTCTTCTCCAAGACCAAGCGTCAGCACAAGCTCGAGCGCATCGAGCACGAGCCCACGCACGTGGTGCTCGACCACGCCAAGGTGGTCGCGGACGTCAAGTCCCGCGATGCCGAGCGCGACCGGGCGGACGAGGACGAGGACATCTTCTCCGTGCGCATGAAGACCGAGCGCGAGGAGGTGGCCGAGCAGGCGAGCAAGAGCCTCGTCGGCGGCGACACCGCGAGCTTCCGCCCGCTGCGCCTCGACGAGGAGGAAGAGGAGGACGAGAAGGACGAGGGCTAGCGGCCCCTCCCCTACCTCCCGGCAGCAGCCGTCACGAGACGAGGGCCCGGCGCGGACCGATCCGCGCCGGGCCCTCCTGCGTACGCCGATGCCGGCCGCGCGCCGCTACCGCTCGTCCATGGGCACGTAGCCGTCGGAGTTGGGCATGACGGAGTTGTACGCGGGGCGGATGATGCGCCCGGCGCCGTAGAGCTCCTCCATGCGGTGCGCGGTCCAGCCCGCGAGGCGCGCCATCGCGAAGATGGGCGTGTAGAGGTCCTGCGGGATGCCGAGCATCGAGTACACGAAGCCGGTGTACATGTCGATGTTGGTGCTGATGGACTTGGTGATGCCGCGGACGTCGCGCATGACCTGGGGGCCCAGTCGCTCGATGCTGGCGATGAGGTCGAGCTTCTCGACCTGCCCCTTCTGCTCGGCGAGGCGCCGCGCGTACCCGCGGATGATCTCGGCGCGCGGGTCCGTCTTGGTGTAGACGGCGTGCCCCAGGCCGTAGAGCAGGCCCGCCCTGTCGAAGGCCTCCTTGCGCAGGATCTTGGCAAGGTAGTCGGCAACCTCGTCGTCGTTGGACCAGTCGCGCACGTGCGCGGCCACGTCCTCGATCATGTCCCCCGCCTTGAAGTTGGCGCCGCCGTGCTTGGGACCCTTGAGCGAGCCTATGGCCGCGGCGTAGGCGGAGTAGGCGTCCGTCCCGGAGGAGGAGAGGACGCGCGTGGTGAACGTGGAGTTGTTGCCGCCGCCGTGCTCGGCGTGGAGGACGAGCATGACGTCGAGGAGCATGGCCTCCTCGTGCGTGAAGCCCTCGTCGCTGCGCAGGACGTCGAGCACGGTCTCGGCCATCGAGTAGCCCTCGCGAATGGGCGGGACCATGAGCTTGGTGTCGTTCTGCTCGGCAACGTGCGCGGCGTGGGCCACGGCGGCAGTGCGCGGCCAGCGGCCGAGCAGCGAGAGCGCCACGTCTATCTCGTGCGTGGGCGAGGTGTCGTCCGGCGTGGGGTCGAAGGCGTAGAGCAGCAGCGTCGCGCGCTGGAGGACGTTCATGATGCTGTGGCTGTAGGTCGCGCGCGGGAAGATGCCGAGGTAGCCCTCGGGGAGCTGCTTGCGCGCGTCGATGCGGGCGCGGAAGTCGTCCAGCTCCTCGCGCGTGGGGAGCCGGCCGGAGATGAGCAGGTAGGCGACCTCCTCGTAGCCAAAGCGGTCCTCGGCCTGCGCGGCGCCGATGAGCTGGTCCACGCCGTAGCCGCGATAGATGAGCCGCCCGTCGTCCGGCTCGATCCCGTGCTCGGTCCTGTTGTAGCCGTGCACGTTGGAGATGGTGGTGAGGCCCACGAGGACGCCAGACCCGTCCGCGTTGCGCAGGCCGCGCTTGACGTCGTACCTCTCGTACAGCTCCTGCGGAACGACGTCGACCTCCTCATAGCCGTGGTAGAGCCCATCGGAGACGGGAGGGAGCCCCAGACCCACGGAGGGCATGGGATAGGCGTCCGCCACGTGCTCGAAGGCGGGCGTCTCGCGCGGGGTGAGGATGGGCCAGCCGGCCCCCTTGGGAATCTTGATCATGGGCGCGTCCTCTCTGTGAGCCGGGCGCGGGTGCCCGGGGAATGTCGCCGCTACAGGCGGTACATGAACTTGAAGACCTCCTCGCGCTGCAGGTTGATCTGCACGCCGAGCTGCTCCGCGAGGCCGTCAAGGGCCGCCTTGAGCTCGGAGAACTCGGCCGACGCCAGGTCCACCAGCATCGTCATGGTGAAGGTGCCCTGCAGGATGGTCTGGGAGATGTCCAGGATGTTGGCCTCTCGCTCGGAGAGGGCGCCCGCCACGGCGGCGACGATGCCGGGCCTGTCGCTGCCGAGAACGGTGATGATGGCGCGGCCGGAGGCAGTCTCCTCGGCGGCGCTGGTGACGTTCGTCATGGTCTCCTCCTAGGACTGGACGCCTACAAGTGTTCCAATTCTAGTTGGTAGGCGCCGGGCAACACAGCACCAACATGACTATGTCCGCAAACGGAAACCGGGGCGCGGGCTAGTTGTTCTCCGGGACCTCGCCCTCGTGCGCCCGGAAGAGCACCTCAACGTCCTCGGGCGTGCAGTCGAGCGCCACCGCCAGCTCGAGGAGCGAGCGCTCGCGCGCCTGCTTGAGGATGCGCTCGTAGGCAACGGGCGGCCTCTTGTTGCGCTGGGAGAGGTCCGCTATGCGCACGCGGAACGTCTTGACTATGCGCACCGAGTCCCTGCAGCTCCCCGCCCGGATCTCCTTGCGGAAGTGCTCCTCCTCCAGAGAGATGTTCTTGGCGGCGAAGTCGTCGACCTGCATGGCCGGGTATTCCTCGATGATCTTCTCGGCCTCCACGCGAGAGAGCACGGGACGCAGGCGCCCCTCGCTCGCAACGGGGAAGCTGATGTGCACGGGATGGCGCTGGCCCACGGGGAGGAGCTGGTAGACAGCATCGGGGCTTTCCGTCACATCCTTCACCTGACAGACTCCCTGACCCGGATGGACGACGTACTCCCCAATGGCATACATGGGCATGCTCCTTTCCTTTTGTGCAGTATAGCACGGAAAGGAGAGAATTCTTGCCGTTTACGGAAACGTTATTGCAACTTGACAGACATACCGGTAAGTTTTTACGTTTATCTCTGTTGGCATCATCTTCGAAAGCAGCAGAAGCCCCCGCGGGCCGCCCCGACCCGCGGGCGGGCCCCTAGTCCACGACCGAGATCGCGGCGATGACGGGCTGGTTCTCCGCGGCGACGGTCCCGTTGGAGTCCTCCACCGGCACGGACTCGCAGATGGCGTCGACGACCTCGATGCCCGAGGTCACGTTGCCAAACGCGGCATACTCGCCGTCGAGGTGCTCGGCGGTCTCCTGCATGATGAAGAACTGCGAGCTCGCGGAGTCGGGGTCCTGGGAGCGCGCCATGGAGATCGTTCCACGGACGTGCGGGATGTTGTTCTCCACGCCGTTGGAGGAGAACTCCCCCTTGACGTTCTTCTCGGCGCCGCCCGTGCCGTTGCCCTGGGGGTCGCCGCCCTGAATCATGAAGCCCTCGATGATGCGGTGGAACGTGAGGCCGTCGTAGAAGCCCTCCTCCGCCAGGTGGCAGAAGTTGGAGACGGTGATGGGCGCCACGTTGGCGTTGAGGGCCACCTCCATCGTGCCGTAGCCCTCCACCTCGATGGTGGCGTGGTGGACGCCCGTCGCGTACGGGTCGTCCTCCGCGGGGACGTACAGGGAGCCGTCCTCCCCCTCGTCGGAGGGGGCGGAGGAATCGGCGGCGGTGGGCTCGCCGGACTCGCAGCCGGAAAGCGTGAGGAGCGAGGTGCCGAGAAGGGCGGCGAGGCCCAGGGCCTCTCTTCTGTCGAAGGTTCTCATGGTTCTCCTTGCGTCGGGGTCCGCCGGCGGGCGCGGCGCGTGGCGCTACGCCGCGCAGCAGGCGATGACCCAGTCGATGAGGTTTGCGGTTGCCGAGCCCGAGCGCTCGGCGAGGACGTGCCCCTGGCCCCAGACGGGCGTGTGGGAGACGTCCGCGACGCCGTCGTACTTTCGCAGGGCCAAGACGACGTTGATCGCGCCGGTAAGCGGCGCGTCCGTGTCGAAGAGCCCCTCGTTGATGCGCCAGTGGGGGGCCACCTTCGCCTGACCGTATCCCTCGTAGTGGCCGCTCAGCCAGTAGAGGGGGTTCATCATCGCCACGCGCGTGGCCATGTCCGTCTCCAGGGCGTCGACCTTCTCGAGGTCCTCCTCCCACTCGAGCTCGTAGCTCTCGTCCCAGCCCTCGCAGGCGGCGTAGGCCTCCGCGCGGCTGCGCACGAGCTCGCCCGCCACCGCGTCGAAGTGCAGCGTGGACTCCTCTCCCACGCCAAAGAGCTGGTTGGTGCGAGAGCTGCGGTCGGGAAGGTCGAAGGGGGATGCGGCGCGGTCCGCCGGGCGCACGTTGAGCGAGAAGTCCCGCAGGCTGGAGACGGAGACGCTCTGCGAGCGCAGGCTGTAGTTGATCCACCAGCCCCCGTTGTTGAGGGCCGCGAAGTAGTTCTGAGCGGAGTCGTAGATCGTGGAGGGAACCTGGGTCACGCCCACGAGGGGCGCCGCCGCCTGCTCGGCGGTGCCGGAGGCGTCGGCGGAGGCGTCGCCCCCGGCCGCCGCGGCCCCGTTCTCCACGGGCGCGGCGCCGGTGCCGTCGGCCGCGGTCTCGCCGGTCCCGTCCGCCTGGGCCCCGGTGCCGGGCACCTGGGCGGCCTCCGAGGCGCGCGTGGCGGCGAGGTTGGGGTCCCCGGGGAAGGAGGGCTCGTCCAGGCGCTGCGGCGTGTAGGTGTACGGGAAGGCCGTGTTCTGCACGAAGTACGAGGCCGCCTCGTCGATGCTCTCGAGCACGGCCGTGGCGTAGGAGCCCATCGTGTAGGCCCCCGCCTCGGTCTCGTCCAGGGTGAGCTGCTCGTCCTCGGCGTTGCGCAGGTCCATCTCGTTCACCC
>CALUJT010000011.1 GCA_944321005.1 uncultured Atopobiaceae bacterium
GAGGGCCTGCACCAGGCCATCGAGGCCAAGGAAGGCGTGATCGTCCGCGAGGAGAACCAGACGCTCGCCACCATCACCCTCCAGAACTACTTCCTCATGTACGACAAGCTCTCCGGCATGACGGGCACCGCCATGACCGAGGACGCCGAGTTCCGCGAGGTCTACCACATCCCCGTGCAGGTCATCCCGCCCAACAAGCCCGTTGCCCGCGTTGATCACGACGACCTCGTGTACCGCACGATCGAGGCCAAGTTCAAGGCCGTGGCCGATGACGTGGTGGAGCGCCACGCGAAGGGCCAGCCCGTCCTCGTGGGCACGGTCTCCATCGAGAACTCCGAGAAGCTCTCCCGCATCCTCGACAAGCGCGGCGTGAAGCACAACGTCCTCAACGCCAAGTTCCACGAGCGCGAGGCCCAGATCGTGGCCCAGGCAGGCCGCGAGGGCGCGGTCACCATCGCGACCAACATGGCCGGCCGTGGCACGGACATCCTTCTCGGCGGCAACGCGGACCTCATCGCCGACGACGAGCTTCGCGAGCAGGGCATCGAGCCCGAGGAGGCCACCGCGGAGCAGCGCGCCGAGGTCCTCGCCAGGGCCAAGGAGGCCTGCGCCAGCGAGCGCGAGCGCGTCATCGCGGCCGGCGGCCTCTGCGTGATCGGCACCGAGCGCCATGAGAGCCGACGCATCGACAACCAGCTCCGCGGCCGCTCCGGCCGTCAGGGAGACGTTGGCGAGACCCAGTTCTACCTCTCCCTCGAGGACGACCTCATGCGCCTGTTCGGCGGCGACCGCATGGACCGCATCTCCCAGATGATGCAGCGCTACGAGATGCCGGATGACATGCCCATCCAGGCCAAGATGGTCACCAAGGCGGTCGAGAGCGCCCAGCGCAAGGTGGAGGAGGTCAACTTCGCCATGCGCAAGAACGTTCTCGACTACGACAACGTCATGAACACCCAGCGCCAGGTCATCTACGAGGAGCGCAACAAGATCCTCGACGGCAAGGACCTGACCGCCCACATTGACGAGGTGACGCACGATACCGTCCAGCGCGAGGTCATGACCTTTGCCCCCCAGGACCACGACGAGTCGTGGGATGCCCGTGGCCTGGGCAGGTGGCTCGAGGAGCTCACCGGCCGCAAGGACGTTCCCGCGGTCGACCCCGAGGAGGATCCCGAGCCCGACGAGGTCGTGGACAGGGTCACGGAGTTCGTGCGCACGTGCTTCGCCGAGAAGGCCGAGAGGCTCGGCGACGACGCCATGCAGGCGCTCACCGCCCAGGTCATGCTCCGCGTCATCGACACCCGCTGGATGTCCTACCTCCAGGAGATGGACTACCTCAAGACCGGCATCGGCCTGCGCGGCTTTGGCCAGCGCGACCCCCTCGTCGAGTACAAGGGCGAGGCCTACGCCGCCTTCTCCGAGCTCGTCAACACGATGTACGAGGACTTCCTGCGCACCATCCTGCGCCTCGAGATCATGGTGAAGCCCTCCGCCCCGCAGCCGGCCTCCGAGGAGGAGCCCGCGGAGCTGCGCGGCGCCCGCTACTCCGGCCCGGCAGAGTCCGACGGCGCCCAGGGCGCGAGTCGCGTCCGAGCTGCCGTTGCGCCCGCTCCGCAGGGGGCGAACCCCGGGGCCTCCAAGGCGGCGACCTACCGCAAGTCCGACGACCCCGACCCTTACGTGGGCGTGGGCAGGAACGACCCGTGCCCCTGCGGCAGCGGCAAGAAGTTCAAGAACTGCCACGGCAGGAACCGCTAGATGGCGGAGACCGGTTCGCAGGCGTTGGCGGCCCTCGAGGAGAGGCTCGCCGAGGTCGAGGGCTACCTCCACATCGAGGAGCGTCGCAACGAGGTCGCCGAGCTCGAGTCGAAGAGCTCCGAGCCCGGGTTCTGGGATGATGCCGAGCGTGCCCGCTCCCTGATGGAGCGGCTCGCTGCGGCGCGCGACGACGTGAGCGGCATTGAGGCGGCCCGGTCCAAGCTCGAGGACGCGCGCGCCGCCCTGGAGCTCGGCCAGGAGACGGGGGACCCCGACCTTCTGTCCGAGGTGGACTCGCTCGCCGCGTCCCTCTCCCACGACCTCTCCGAGCTCGAGCTTTCCAGCTGGTTCACCGACGAGCTCGACCACGGCGACGCCATCGTGACGGTCACGCCCGGCCAGGGCGGCCTCGAGGCCCAGGACTGGTGCGAGATGCTCTTCCGCATGTACCAGCGCTACTGCGACCGCCGCGGCTGGAAGGTCACCGTCAACGACGCCGTGCCCGGCGAGGCCATAGGCCTCGACCGCGCCACGTTCACCGTGAGCGGGCACAACGCATACGGCATGCTCCGCGCCGAGCAGGGCGTGCACCGCCTCGTGCGCATCTCGCCCACCGATGCCAAGAAGCGACGCCAGACGACGTTTGCCGGCGTGGAGGTCCTGCCGGTGCTCCCGGATGACGTGGAGGTCGAGATCGACCCCAACGACCTGCGCGTCGACGTCTACCACGCGAGCGGCCACGGCGGCCAGGGCGTCAACACCACCGACTCCGCCGTGCGCATCACGCACCTGCCCACGGGAATCGTGGTCACGTGCCAGAACGAGCGCAGCCAGCTCCAGAACAAGGCCTTTGCCATGAGCGTCCTCAGGAGCCGCCTCTACGAGATGGAGCTCGCCCGCCGCGCGGAGGAGCTCGACGAGCTGCGCGGCCCCAAGCACGACATCGGCTTCGGCAACCAGATCAGGAGCTACGTCCTCTACCCGTACCAGCTCGTCAAGGATCTGCGCACGGGAGTGGAGACGGGCAACGTGGACGCGGTGCTCTCCGACGGGGACCTCGACCCGTTCGTGGTGGGCTACCACCGCTGGGCCGTCGGCGGGGGACGGGAGCAGTGAGCCGCGTCCCGTGGCGCGTCGTCGCCCGCGACGCCCTCCTCATCGTCTTGGGCTCGTTCGTCTTCGCCGTGGGCGTGGACAGCTTCGAGGTCCCTAACGGCCTCGCCGCGGGTGGCGTGACCGGTCTCGCCACCGTCTTCTACGCCATGGCGGACGCGGCCGGCTTCTACCTGCCCGTGGGCCTGCAGACCATCGTCATGAACGTCGCCCTGCTCTCGCTGGTCATTCGGTCGGGCGACAGGGGCTACATCGTCCGCACCATCGCGGGCATCATCGCGTGCGGCGTCCTCACCGACCTTCTCGCCCCCGTTGTCCCCGTGTTCTCAAACGAGCGCGACCTCCTGCTGTGCGCCCTCTGGGGAGGCGTGGTCACGGGCCTTGGCCTGGGGCTCGTCTTTCGCACCGGCGGCAACACCGGAGGCACGGACATCGTCTCGCAGATACTGGCGAGAAAGACGGGCATGCCCGTGGGCACCGCCATCATCATCGTGGACGGCGTCATCATCGCATTCTCCGCCACGGTCTTCTCGATAGAGCAGGCGCTCTACGCCGCCGTGGCGATGTTCATCTGCGGCAAGGTCATCGACATGGTGGTGGACGGCCCCCGCACGCAGCGCGCCGCGTACGTCATCTCCGTCGAGCACGAGAGGATCGCGAACGAGATCCTCTACACGCTCAACCGCGGCTGCACCGAGTTCCAGGCCCGCGGCGTGTGGAGCGGAAACGAGCGGCCCGTGCTGTTCTGCGTGCTCGGGCGCTCCGAGGTGGTGCGCCTGAAGCAGATAGTCGCCCAGGTCGACCCCGAGGCCATCGTCATCATCTCCGAGGTCCACGAGGCGTTTGGCGAGGGGTTCAGGCAGATCTCCGACGGAGGCTAGCCCCTCGCGCGTCCTTCTCGCCGCCCTGCCCTCAACGGCGTTTTGAGCTTGGGGCCCCGGAGGCCGCGCCGTGTGGGGAGGTTCTGGTAAATGGGCCCGAAAGGCCCCGTCCGAAGGGCGGGGAGCTGGGCTTTTGCTAGACTACCGTACGTATTTGTCACATTCGAGACAAGAAAAGGAGCTTCTGTGGCCAGTCACTTTCGCAGCACTGAGCGACAGGGGTCCGAGGACGTCGAGCAGCTCGATCAGCTCGAGCCCGTGACGTCCGAGGAGGCTCCGCAGGCAGAGCAGCCCGCTCCGGCCGACGGCCTGGACGTCCTCGTGGAGGAGGGCGCGGGCGCCGCGCCCGAGCCCGCCGAGGTCCAGGTGACGGAGCAGGCCCCTCTGGAGGAGGTCCACGTGGTGACCGCCTCCGAGCCCGCGGATCCCGCCGAGCAGCCGGGGTTCACCAGCGTGTTCGCCCCCCTCGCGGACGAGAGCGCGCCGACGGTCCCCCGCACCGGCACCCCCACCGTGTCGTTCAAAAACGTCACACTCATCTACCCGGCCCAGCCCAACAAGCCCGCCCTTGACGACGTCAGCCTCGACATCTACCCCGGCGAGTTCGTCTTCGTGGTCGGGCACTCCGGCTCCGGCAAGTCGTCGCTCCTGCGCCTGATCACGCGCGAGCTGCGCGCCTCCAAGGGCCAGGTCATCGTGGCGGGGCAGGACCTCACCAAGATGCGCAACCGCAAGGTCCCGTACCTGCGTCGCCAGATTGGCACCGTCTACCAGGACTTCAAGCTGCTCCCGGACAAGACGGTCTACGAGAACGTCGCCTTTGCCCTCGAGTGCATCGGCAAGCCCAAGTCCATCATCAAGGCGCAGGTCCCCGAGGTGCTTCGCCTCGTCGGCCTGGGCGAGCGCATGAAGCACTTCCCCGACCAGCTCTCCGGCGGCGAGCAGCAGCGCGTCTCCGTGGCGCGCGCCATGGTCAACCGCCCGCCGCTGCTCGTCTGCGACGAGCCCACGGGCAACCTCGACCCGGCCATCTCGCTCGGCATCATGAAGCTGCTCGACCGCATCAACCGCGCGGGCACCACCGTCGTCATGGCCACCCACGACCGCGAGATGGTCGACTCCATGCGCAGGCGCGTCATCGCGCTCGAGGCCGGCCACGTGGTCCGCGACCAGGAGAGGGGAGGCTACGGCTACTATGGCGCCCTCTAACATCGGATACTCGCTGCGCGAGTGCGGCCACCACTTCCGCCGCAACTGGACCACGGTGCTCGGCGCCGTCGTCACCATCTTCCTCTCGCTCTTCATCATCGGCCTCTTCGTCCTGGGCTCCGCCATGCTCGACAGCATGCTCGGCGGCGTCGAGGACCAGGTCACCATCCAGGCCTTCCTCTCCGACGAGGCGGACCAGGACGCCATCGACGCCTATCAGGAGGAGGTCGAGGGCTGGGACAACGTCGAGTCCGTGACCTACAAGTCCAAGGACGAGGCCCTCGAGGAGTTCCGCTCCTCCATGTCCAACCGCAACGCCGCCGACGCGGTCACGGCCCTGGACGGCGAGAACCCGCTTCCCGCCTCCCTCGTGATTCGCATGGTCGACCCGCAGCAGGTCGAGGCCACCGCCGAGCGCATCGTGGCGGACCCCGACTTCGCGGAGATCTGCGACGACTCCAGCAACCCCGCCGGTGACGTCCAGTACGGCCAGGGCACGGTCGAGCGCCTCTTCAGCGTGACGGTCTACATCCGCATCGCCGCCATCGCGCTCGTCGCCCTGCTCACCTTCGTCGCGTTCGTGTTCATCAACAACACGATTCGCCTCGCCATCACCGCGCGCAGGCGCGAGATCGGCATCATGCGTCTGGTGGGCGCCTCCAACGGCTTCATCCGCGGGCCCTTCATCACCGAGGGCACCATCGAGGCCGTCCTGGGCGCGCTTCTCGCCATCGCGGCGCTCTCCGTGGGCGTCCACACGCTCCTGCCCGCGCTGGCCGAGAACCTCTCGTTCCTCTCGTTCGAGATCGCCCCGATGACGCTCTACGCCACCTATGCGGCGCTTCTGGTCATCGGCGTCCTCATCGGCCTGTTTGGATCGGCCATCGCAATGGGGCGCTACCTCAAGGTCTAGGCCACGCGCATACGTCCTCTCGGAGCCCCCGACCTGCACGCGGAAGTGCACTGCGTGAAACTTCCGCTTAGCAGGTCGGGGGCTCCTTCTGTGTCGGGGCGCGTGGCCTGGGCCTTGAGGTGGCGCGCGGCTGGCCGGGCAAACTACAATCTTGGGAGGTTGAGGGCGAGAAGAACGGGGGCTCGATGGGTCGGAAGAGGCCGCATCGCGGCAACAGGCGCCGCGGGCGCTCCGGCGGGCCGCGGAGCCAGAGCCGCACGCTGACGGGCACCCTCGTGGTGACGCGCCCGGGCTCGGCGCGCGTGGAGACCCCCGAGGGCACCTTCGAGCTCGTGCGCCACGGCCAGCGCGAGGCCATGAACGGTGACGAGGTGGAGGTCGCCCTCGTGGAGCGCCGGGGCACCCCGCCGCGCGCGGTGGTGCGCTCCGTGCTCTCCCGGGCGGTGACCACCTTCCTCGGGCGCTTCTCGCCGGCCGGCCCGCTCGGCGCGGTGGTGCCGCTCGACGCGCGCATCGGCCACGACTTCTTCGTCGTGCCGGAGGACCCGAGCCCGGGGCGCCTGGGCGTGTGCGACGGCGACGTCGTGGTCGCGCGCATAACCGAGTACCCCACGAGGAGGAGCTCGGCCGTCGTGACGCTCGAGAGGCGGGTGGGCTCGGCGGACGAGCTCGACCTCAACGTCGAGGCCGTCGTGGCGTCCTACGGGCTGCCCGGCGACTTTCCCGCCTCCGCCCTCGCGGAGGCCGAGGGCGTGACGGCCCGCGTGGACGAGGCCCTGGCCGCGGGCGACGGTCGGCGTGACCTGCGGGGCGTGCTCTGCGTCACCGTGGACCCCTCCGACGCGCGGGACTTTGACGACGCGGTGAGTGCGCGCAGGCTCGGCGACGGGGGCTTTGAGCTGGGCGTCCACATTGCGGACGTGACCCACTACCTGACGGGCGACGGGCCCATGGACAACGAGGCCAAGCGCCGGACGTGCTCGGCCTACCTCGTTGACCGCGTCATCCCCATGCTGCCCGAGCGCCTGAGCAACGACGCGTGCTCCCTGCGCCCGGGGGAGGACCGCCTGGCCATGAGCGTCGTCATGACGCTGGATGCGCGCGGGAGGGTCGCCCGCGCGCGGATGTGCCGCTCCGCCATTCGCTCCGCGGCGCGGCTCTCCTACGACCAGGTGGACGCCCTTCTGGAAGGGACCCTCGAGCCGGGCGGGCTGCCTTGTGCGCCCGGGAGGGCGCCGGAGGTGGCCGAGCTTCTCGGCGTCCTCGACGAGATCCGCGCCCTGCGCGAGCGCGTGCGCCGCGAGCGAGGCGCCATCGACTTCGAGACGTTCGAGACCAAGGTCCAGCTCGACGGGGAGGGGCGCCCCACGGGCGTCCTGGTGCGCCGCCGCACGCGGGCGACCGGCCTCATCGAGGAGGCCATGCTCCTCGCCAACGAGTGCGTGGCGCGACGCCTCTCCGAGGCCGAGGCCCCCGCCGCCTACCGCGTGCACGAGCGTCCCGCCCCCGAGGACCTGCGCGCCTGTGTGCAGCCCCTGCGCGAGCTCGGCCTCCTGGACGGCGAGGCCGCCTCGGGCCTGCTCGCGGGCGACCCCTTCGCCATCCAGGGCGTCCTCGAGCGGGCGCGCGGCACCTCGGCCGGGCCCATGGCCGGGGCGCTCCTGCTGCGCGCCCAGCGGCGAGCCGTCTACCTGCCCCGCAACGACGGCCACTACGCCCTGGGCGCGGGTGCCTACTGCCACTTCACCTCTCCCATCAGACGCTACCCGGACGTCCTCGTCCACCGCGCCCTCAAGGCCCTTCTCGCCGGGCGCGTCGACGGGAGGGAAATGCGCGCGCAGGCCGCGGCCCTCCCGCAGCTCTGCCTCACCTGCTCGGAGCGGGAGCGGGCGGCGGACGCGGCGGAGCGCGCCTCGCAGAAGATCAAGATGGCCGAGCTCTTCTCGGGGCGCGTGGGGGAGCGGTTTGCCGGCACCGTGTCCGGCTGCGAGCGCTTTGGCCTCTTCGTGACCCTGGACGGGACGTACGCGGAGGGGCTCCTTCCCACGAGGGCCCTGGGGGACGAGTGGTTCTCCTACGACGAGGCCCGCATGACGCTCACGGGGGAGGAGACGGGCGCCGTCTGGCGGCTCGGGCGCCGCGTGACGGTGGAGGTCGCGGGCGTCAACGTGGCGCGCGGGCAGATCGACTTCTCCCTGCCGCGCGGCCGCCGGTAGCGCGCGGGCACGCCGTTCTTCTCGCCGTCTCCCGCGTCGTTTCTGCCGCCGCTCTTCCCGCCGCGGGGCTCTCCTGCCGCCGTCCCTCTCGCCCTCGCGTTGGCCGTGGTGGATAATGGGTAAACGAAGAGCCTAGGGAAAGCGCGGCGGCTGCCGCCGGGAGGTTTCATGGAACGTAGCGATTTGACAGACGAGCTCGAGCGGGCCGAGGGGCTCATGCTCCAGGGCCAGCCCGAGCAGGCGGCCGAGCTGCTCGCGCGTCTCGCGGAGGACGCCGAGGAGTACTTGGACAAGAACTGCCCCACCACCGCCGAGGTGCAGTGGTTCAGCTTCCCCACGCTCTTCGAGCGCCTCGCGTACCGGCGCGTTGAGAAGGACCCGCGCGAGCTGCGCGACGTGGGCGAGCCGCTCGACAGGCTCTACAACGACCTCGCCCTCGCCAGCGTCCAGGCCGGGGACTACGACGAGGCCATGGAGGCCCTCAAGCGCGCCGTGCGCTGGAACCCCATGGACTGCAGCTACCGCCTCAACCTGGCCGACCTCTTCCGCGTGGCGGGGGACGTGCAGGAGTATCTGGCCCTCACCTACAGCGTCTTCGAGCGCGCGAGCGACGCCCGTCACCTCGCGCGGGCCTTCGTGAACTTCTCCGGCTGGTTCGCTGCCTCGGAGAAGCCCCGCGCGGCCGCGGCCGCCCTGCGCGCCGCACGCGCCCTCGACGCGCGGGACGGCGCGCTGGAGGCCGCCCTCGACCAGGCGGCCGGCACGGAGCGCGACCCGGACCTGGTCACGGACGCCGAGATGCGCGAGCTCCTGGCCGCCGAGGGGCTGCCGGACGGGGCAAACGCGGACGTCGCCGTCTGCCTGCTCATGTGCGCGGGCGACGCCATGAGGGCCGGCGAGCGCGACGTGGCGGCCACGCTCACGCTCAGGGCGCGCGACCTCGTGGGGGAGCCCGCTGCACGCGCGCTGCTCGAGCTCATCCACGAGACCGACGAGGAGGGGGCGGAAGATGCGGCAGACTAGGCCCGAGAAGAAGACCATCGCGCGCAACCGCTCCGCCCGCCACGAGTACTTCATCGACGAGACCTTCGAGGCGGGTCTGGTCCTCACGGGCACCGAGGTCAAGAGCCTGCGCGAGCGCGCCTGCCAGATAACGGACGCCTTCTGCCTCGTGCGCGGACACGAGGTGTGGCTCCATGGCGTGCACATCCACCCCTACTCCAACGGCGGCGTGTGGAACGTGGACCCGGACCGCAAGCGCAAGCTCCTGCTGCACCGCCGGCAGATCGACTACCTGGACGGGAAGCTGCGGCAGAAGGGCCTGGCGCTCGTGCCGCTGGAGATCTACTTCGACGAGCACAACCGCGTGAAGCTCTCCATTGGCCTCGCGCGCGGAAAGAAGCTCTACGACAAGCGGGCGGACATGGCGCGCCGCGACTCCGACCGCGAGATCGCCCGCGCCCTCAAGGAGCTCAACCGGTAAACGGTGCAAAGGGGGCAGTCCCTTTGCACGCTTGTCAGGAGAGGAGAAGGCATGGACGTGACGGCACTGTTCAAGTTCTCATCCGGGCTCTACGTGGTCTCGGCGGATGACGGGGGGCGACCGGGCGCCTGCCTCGTGAACACCGGGCTCCAGGTCACCTCCGCGCCGCTGCAGGTCTCCGTCACCGTGAACAAGGAGAACTTCACCTGCGGCGTCATCCGGCGCGCGGGGCACTTTGCCCTCGCGGTGGTGGACGAGTCCGCCGACATGCTCTTCGTGGGGCGCTTTGGCTTTCGCAGCTCCGCCACCGAGGACAAGTTCGACGGCATCGGCAGCGCCGTCGCCGTGACGGGCGACCGGTACCCCGCCGAGCACGTCGCCTCGTTCGTTGCGTGCAACGTGGTCCAGACCGTGGACGTGGGGACGCACCTCACCTTCGTGGGCGAGGTCGCGGACGCGGGCAACCTCTCCGACGTCGCCCCCATGACGTACGCCTACTACCACGGCACGCTCAAGGGCAAGACGCCGCCGAAGGCTTCCTCCTACGTTGAGGGTATAAGCTAGGTCGGGGCGAGAGACGCCCCTCAGACACCGAAAGGAGAATGGCATGGCCGAGGAGAAGAAGTACACGTTCCGCTGCACCGTCTGCGGCTGGGAGGTCACCGTCGACACCCCCGAGCTGCCCGAGGACTTCGTCTGCGAGGTCTGCGGCGTTGGTCCCGACATGTTCGAGCTCGTCGAGGAGTAACCCGACACCGTGGGGCGGCCTTCTGCGGGAGGCCGCCCCCTTGTTGACAGTTTGCTCAGGTCAAACTGTTAAGTAAGCGCCGCAAACTTGACAGTTTGACCTGAGCAAACTGTCAAGTTGCCAGGTACGAAAAGCGGCCGCCGACCCCGAGGGGCAGGCGGCCGCGAAGCGTGCATGGTGGAGGTGCGGAGAGTCGAACTCCGGTCCAAAGCAGACCCCTGACAGGTGTCTCCAGGCTCAGTCACCGGTTAGGTCTCGGACGCCGCGCACCCGGTTACCCGCGCTTGGCGTCCCAGCCGGTTCGATCTTTTCGGGCGGCATACCGGCCACGTCCGCCCGAGCATCTCCCTAGGATGACACCGCACCGGGGACGGGAGCGACCCCCGGATTGGCGCGCCAGCTATTAATTAAGCGGCGAGAGCCAGCTGAGGCTCAAAAGAGTTGTTGTCGTCAATTCAATTTGACGGTACCCCTGTTTAACGTGGCGAGGAGACCACGGCCTGCTGCCCATCTCAGACCCACCCTGTCGAAACCAGTCACCCCCACGAGTGGAATGGAAGGACTGCCACCATGCGGCTGTCAACGTACGGGCCGCGAAGCGGCCGTGGGGGTATTCTACCCGTTTGGCGCGGGCCGCAACGCGAGGTTCTTCTCGCCGCGCGAGCCCGGGCTGGGGGCGCGGGCATGCGGGATGGCACATGGGGTATAAAGTGGGGCGAGAAGAACGACCGAGGGGGAGTCATTCCTATGGAGAAGACCAACGTGCCGGCGCTCGTGCTCGAGGGCGGCGGATTCAGGGGCATGTTCACCGCGGGCGTGCTCGACGTGCTGCAGGAGCGCGGCCTCTATGAGTTCTCGAGCATCTGGGGCGTCTCGGCCGGCGCTATCAACGGCTCCAACTTCCGCGCGCGCCAGATCGGGCGCACGATGCGCGACATCCTGGCCTTCCGCGACGACCGGCGCTTCATGTCGCTGTGGTCGTTTGCCACGACGGGCAACGTGGCCGGCGTCGACTTCATGTACGGCGAGGTCCAGGACCGGCTGGACCCGTGTGACGTGGACACATTCAACGAGTCCGCGACGCCCTTCTACGTGGTGGCCTCGGACGTGACCTTTGGCACGCCGGACTACCTGCCCGTGCGCCGCTACCCCGATGACCTGGTGAAGGTCCGCGCCTCGGCGTCGCTGCCCACCGTCTCCAAGATCGTGGAGATAGACGGGCACCGCTACCTGGACGGCGGCACCACGGACTCCGTCCCGTACGAGACGGCGATGGGGCTTCCCGGAGCGCGCGAGGTGGAGGGCCACGTGCCCGCCGAGCGCGCGCTCGTGGTGCTCACGCGCGACCGCTCCTATGAGCGCGGCGCGGGTTCGGAGGCCATCGCCCTGAAGTCGCACCGCTACGACCGCTACCCCTACTACCTCGAGGCCCTGCGCACGCGCGCGGAGCGCTACAACGCCCAGCGCGAGCGGCTCTGGGAGCTCGAGCGCGCGGGCCGCTGCCTCGTCATCGCGCCGGAGGAGCCGGTGACGGTGGGGTCTTCCACCCGCGACGGCGAGTCCCTGCTCTCGCTCTACATCGCCGGGCGCCGCCAGACCGAGGCGCGCCTTGCCGAGATCGACGCCTTTCTGCAAGTTGGGGACAGTCCCCAATTCACATAAAAGATTTGCGCTAATTGGGGACTGTCCCCAATTTACAGAGGAGAGTGACATGCGAATTGACTCGGGGCGCCCCTACCAGGTGCTCCTCTCCATACCCGCTGGCGAGAGGAAGGTCGAGGGCCGCATCGCCTTTCTCGACGAGGGCATCGTCCGCGTCACGGTGGACCCGACGGGCGCCTTCGCCCCGTATGCGCGCCCCGTCTCCCCGGACCACGTGGCGCGCATTCAGGCGCAGCCGGACGACTCCCCCGTCTACGCGCATCCCGTCGCGGACGCGACCAAGAAGGACGGCGCGCTCGTCGCCCGCGCGGGCGCGACCTCCGTCCTCGTGGACGCAACCTCGGGAAGGATGACGTTTTGCCTCGGCGGCCGCGCGGTCGCGCGCGAGGCCGCGCCCCTTCGCCTGGAGGCCGACTCCTCCACCCAGGCGCTCGAGCTCGCGCCCGGCGATCGCTTCTTCGGCGGCGGTGCGCAGAACGGGCGCGTGGACCACGCCGGCAGCGTCGTGCGCATCGTGACCACCCCCATGAACAGCAATCAGTGGGGGGACGGCGGCGTTGCCTCCCCGAGCCCGTTCTTCTGGTCGAGCTCGGGCTACGGCGTGCTGAGAAGCACCTTCGCCCCCGGCACGTACGACTTCTGCGCCACGGGGGACGCCGTGAGCGCGACGCACGAGGACCCGGTCTTCGACGCCTACGTCTTCCTGGCCGGGCCCGGGAGCCTGCGCTCCACGGCTCAGGCGATCCTGCGCGCCTACTACAAGGTCACGGGCGCGCCCGCACTTCTCCCCGAGTTCGCCTTCTACCTGGGGCATCTCAACGCGTACAACCGCGACGCGTGGTCCCGCGAGCCGCAAGCGGGCGCCCAGGCCTGGACGGTGCGGGGCTCGGCCCCCGCGGGCTCGCCGGGCGTCACCCGCTACGAGCTGGGGCGGCGTCGCGGCTACGTGGTGCCGGAGGGGCACGACGCCGAGTCCCTCAACGGCGAGGACGAGGTCCTGCGCGCCTCCGCCCAGAGGTATGGCGGGCGCACCCCATACGAGTTCTCCGCCCGCGCCGTCGTGGACGAGCACGCGCGCCATGACATGCCGCTCGGCTGGATCCTCCCCAACGACGGCTACGGCGCCGGCTACGGCCACAACGGCTACGAGATGACGGGCGGGGTGGGCGCGGGCGGCCAGAGTTCGCCCGAGCGCCTGGCGGCGATAGCGGCAAACGTGGACAACCTCGCGTCCTTCTCGGCTTATGCCAACGAGCGGGGCGTTGAGGTGGGGCTCTGGGCGCAGTCGCAGATAACGCCCTCGCCCGACCCCTCCGTCACCTGGCAGAACCTGCGCGACTTTGACGCCGAGGTCTCGCGTGCCGGCGTGCGCGCCCTCAAGACCGACGAGGAGTGGGTGGGCGACGGCTACTCCTTTGGCCTCGACGCCACGCGCCAGGGCTACGAGACCCTGGCGGGCCTCACGGGCGAGCGCCCCTTCGTCCTCACGCTGGACGGCTGGGCGGGCACGCAGCGATATGCCGCCGTGTGGTCGGGCGACCAGGACGGCTCCGACTGGGAGTACGTCCGGATGCACGTGCCCACCTATGTGGGGCAGGGACTCTCGGGCAACCCCAACGTGGGCTCGGACCTGGACGGCATCTTCGGCGGCAGCGAGCTCGTTGCCACGCGCGACTTCCAGTGGAAGGCCCTCACGCCCGTCATGCTGGACATGGACGGCTGGGGCACGCTCCCCAAGCTGCCGTATGCCGCCGGCGACCCCCACACGGGCATCCGCCGCATGTACCTCAAGCTCAAGAGCCGCCTCATGCCGTACCTCCTCACCTGCGCCGCCTCGGCATCGTGCGCGGAGGGCTGGGAGGGCAACGACGACCTGGCCCTGCCCATGGTGCGCTCGGTCCTGCTGGCGGACGACGCCGCCCGCGGGGAGGATGCCGAGAAGTACGAGTTTCTCCTGGGCGACGCGCTTCTCGTGGCGCCGGTCTGGCGCGACGCGCGCGCGGACGCGGCGGGCAACGACGTCCGCGACGGCATCTACCTCCCCGGTACCGAGAAGGACGTGTGGGTGGACTGGTTCACGGGGGAGCGCTATGCCGGCGGGCGGGTGCTCGACGGCTTTGACGCGCCGCTCTGGAAGCTCCCGCTCTTCGTGCGGGAGGGCGCGATCGTGCCGTGCTGGGAGGCGCACAACAACCCCCGGCCGGCGGGGTCGCGGAATCCGCGCGGCCTGGACCGCACCCGCCGCGTGGTGGAGTTCTGGCCCGCGCCGGGCGAGAGCCGCTACGTGGCCTACGAGGACGACGGGCTCGTGGGCGGCGGACACGTGACCTGCGCCTACGTGTGCCGCGCGGAGGGCGGCGAGACGAGCCTTCTGGCCGAGCCCTCGCGTGGGGCCTGCGCGGGATATGACCCGCTGCGCGTCACGACCTTCCGTGCGACGGTGCGCTCGCGCCCGGCGGGCCTTCGCGCGTGGCTGGGCGACAAGAACCTCGAGCTCGTGGAGGTGGCGGACGCCGCGGCGCTTGCGGCGGAGCCCGCGCCGGGCACTGCGGAGTGGTGCTACGAGGAGGCGCCGGCGATCGAGACCTTTGCGCCCGCGGAGGAGCGCGCGCTCGCCGAGATGGTGGCCGGGGCCCACGGGGCGCCGCGCGTGAGCGTGCGCTTCCCGCGCGCCAACGTGTCGGAGCTCTCGCAGCGAGCGGTTCTTCTCGGCTGACGGGCGCGTTCCCGCGTAGTACGCACAGTTCGGTTAAGTTTCATATATCCGCAGGTGGGTTTTTGGAGTTTCTAGAACTGTGCGTACTACGGATGGCGCTGGCGCGTTGCGCGCCGGGGTTCGCGCGGGGTTTGTGCGGCTTGTGGACACCAAAATTTCCAGCTCAGCGGCCGCGCGATGCGCTATACTCTTACAGCTTTTCCACAGAGCCCCGTAATCTCTGACAAAAAGCGCGGCGGTTTGTCCAGAAGCCGCCATTCAGCAGGTACGTAGGAGGAGTCAAGTGAAGAAGTCGACTCAGTTCGCCAAGAACGGCGAAGTCGAGCGCAAGTGGGTGCTCATCGACGCCGAGGGCGCCACGCTCGGCCGTCTGGCCACCACCGCTGCCATGATTCTTCGTGGCAAGAACAAGCCCCAGTACACCCCCAACGCCGACACCGGTGACTTCGTCGTCGTGATCAACGCCGACAAGGTCGTTCTCACGGGCGTCAAGGCCGAGCACAAGCAGTACTGGCGCTACTCCGGCTACCTCGGAGGCCTCAAGCTCGAGAGCTTCCGCGAGGCTATGGAGAAGCACCCCGAGCGCGTCATCGAGCACGCCATCAAGGGCATGCTCCCCAAGACCACCCTCGGCCGCAAGCAGGGCATGAAGCTCAAGGTCTACGCCGGCCCCGAGCACCCGCACACGGCCCAGAACCCCGTCCAGATCGATTGGAGGGCCTAACCGATGGCTGAGAACACCGTTGTTTACACCGGCACCGGTCGCCGCAAGGAGGCCGTCGCCCGCGTTCGCCTGGTCCCCGGCACCGGCAAGGTTGTCGTGAACGGCCGCGAGGCCATCCAGTACTTCGGCCGTCAGCAGCTCGTTGACAACGCCGTGGCCCCGCTGCGCCTCACCGAGACCGCCGAGCGCTTCGACGTGCTCGCCAACTGCGACGGCGGCGGCATCACCGGCCAGGCCGGCGCCCTTCGCCTGGGCATCGCCCGCGCCCTTCTCGACGCCGGCGAGTACCGTGACGACCTCAAGAAGGCCGGCTACCTCACGCGTGACTCCCGCGCGGTCGAGCGCAAGAAGTACGGCCTCAAGAAGGCCCGCAAGCGCCCGCAGTTCTCCAAGCGCTAAGGCATACGCCAGCAAGAACCTCTGGGGCTCGTCGCATCCGCGGCGGGCCCCTTCTTTTTTACACAACTGTAGCCGCCATCGTGCCGCCGCATGGGTAGGATGTATTCGGAAGACTCTGTCCTCACATCCGCGTGGGAGGGAACGATATGAAGTACTTCGGCACCGACGGCTTCCGCGGCCGCGCCAACGAGGGGCTCGACGTCGAGCACGCCTTCAAGATCGGCCGCTTCGTGGGCTGGTACTACGGGGCCCGCCAGGAGCGGAAGGCCCGCGTGGTGGTGGGCAAGGACACCCGTCGCTCCAGCTACATGTTCGAGTCCGCCCTCGTGGCGGGCCTCGTGGCCTCCGGCGCCGATGCCTACATGCTGCACGTCATCCCCACGCCGGGCGTGGCCTACGAGACGGTGGACGGCCGCTTTGACTGCGGCATCATGATCTCCGCTAGCCACAACCCGTACACGGACAACGGCATCAAGCTCGTCAACGGCGAGGGCTACAAGATGGACGAGGACGTCCTCGAGCTCATCGAGTCCTACATCGACGGCGAGATTGACGTGCCCCTTGCCACCGGGGACGCCATCGGCTGCACCGTGGACTACATGCAGGGGCGCAACCGCTACATCGCGCACCTCATCGCCAGCGCCAACTTCTCGCTCCAGGGCGTGAAGGTGGGTCTGGACTGCGCAAACGGCGCCGCGTCCTCCGTGGCCAAGCCCGTCTTCGATGCCCTGGGCGCGGACGTGCGCGTGATCAACAACAGCCCGGACGGCTTCAACATCAACGTGGACTGCGGCTCCACCCACATCGACCGCCTGCGCCGCCACGTGGTGGAGCAGGGCCTCGACGTGGGCTTTGCCTACGACGGAGACGCGGACCGCTGCATCGCCGTGGACGAGGCCGGCAACGTGGTGGACGGCGACCTCATCCTCTACGTCTGCGGCGTCTACCTCAACAAGCACGGCCGCCTCACGGCCGGCACCGTGGTGCCCACCGTCATGAGCAACTACGGCCTGTTCAAGGCCTTCGACGAGGCGAGCCTCTCCTACGAGACCACCGCGGTGGGCGACAAGAACGTCTATGCCTGCATGCGCGAGAACGGCTACAGCCTGGGTGGCGAGCAGTCCGGCCACATAATCTTCGGCGACATCGAGCGCACGGGCGACGGCATCATGACGTCCCTGCGCGTGATGGAGGTCTACCGTGCCGAGCGCGAGAAGCTCTCGCAGCTCTGCGCGCCCGTGAAGCTCTACCCGCAGGAGCTCGTCAACGTGCGCGTCACGGACAGGGACGCCGCGATGGCCGACGAGGCGGTCCTGGCCGCCGCCAAGGAGGCCGAGGAGTTCCTCGCCGGCCGCGGCCGCGTGCTCGTGCGCGCCTCCGGCACCGAGCCCCTGGTCCGCACGCTCGCCGAGGCCCCCACCGAGGAGCTCTGCAAGCAGGCCAACGCCATCGTCCTCAAGGCGCTGGAGCCCTACAGGGCGTAGCACGGGGGAGGCCCTTTGCGTGATGGGCGCGGAGCTGGGTTCTTCTCGGCCCCGCGCCCTCTTTGCCCGAGTTGACAGTTTGCCCGGGTCAAATTGTCAAGTCAGCAACTTGACAATTTGACCCGGGCAAGCCGTCAACTGTCACGGGCAAGTCGTCAAGTCTCGGCAAGGGTTACAACATGTCGTGGTTTCCGGACGGGCTGGCGTGGCGGGCGGCGCGCACTGGTACAATCAGAGCACGTGACTCAAGCGCAGCTCAAACGTACCCGTCTTGAGGAGGGCCGCATGTGCGGAATCGTTGGCTATACCGGGAGGGACCAGGCCGTAGGCCATCTTCTCGAGGGCCTCTCGGCCCTTGAGTACCGCGGCTACGACTCCGCCGGCGTCGAGGTCGTGGGGGCCGACGGCGCCCTCCACGGCGTCAAGTGCGCGGGTCGCGTCTCGGTCCTGAGGGAGCGCTGCGAGACCGCCAACCTCGTGGGCGGCACCGGCATCGCGCACACGCGCTGGGCCACGCACGGTGCCCCCACGGACAGGAACTCCCACCCGCACCGGGACTGCTCGGGGCGCATTGCCATCGTGCACAACGGCATCATCGAGAACTTCCGCGAGCTGCGCTCCTATCTGGCGCGCAACGGCCACGCGCTGACATCTGACACCGACTCCGAGGTCATCGCCCACCTCATCGAGGACGCCTGGGCGGGGCCCTGCGCGGGCGACCTCGTGACCGCCGTCCGCCACGCCGTGCGCAGGCTCCGGGGCTCGTGGGCCATCGCCGTCGTCTGCGCGGACGCCCCGGGAGAGATCGTCTGCGCCCGCAACGGCTCGCCGCTCGTGGTGGCGTCCACGCCCGACGGGGCCTTCGCGGCCTCTGACGTGACCCCGCTCGCGGGCGTGACCTCCCGCGTCATCCAGCTGGAGAACGGGCAGCTCGCCCGGCTCCGCGCGTCCGGCGAGGTGACGGTCTTCGACGAGGAGGGCGCGCCCGTGGACGTCCCCTCCGTCATGGACATAGACTGGGACGCCTCCGCGGCCACGCTCGGCGGCTACGCCGACTTCATGGCCAAGGAGATCGCCGAGCAGCCCGAGGCCCTCGAGCGCCTGCTCTCCGGGCGCCTGGGCGAGAAGGGCATCGTCCTGGACGAGCTCTCCATGAGCGAGAAGGACCTCGCGGACGTGGACCTCGTCTACCTCATAGCCTGCGGGACGTCCTATCACGTGGGCCTCATTGCCCGCACCCTCATCCAGACCTGGGCAAAGGTGCCCGTCATCTGCGACTTTGCCTCCGAGTTCAACTACGAGCGGGACGTCCTGGTGACGCCGCACACCCTCTGCGTGGTCATCACGCAGTCCGGCGAGACCGCGGACACGCTCACGGCCGCCCGGCGCATGAGGGGGATGGGCTGCAAGGTCTTCGCGGTAACCAACGTGCTCGGCTCCACCGCCGCGCGCGAGGCCGACGGCGTCCTCTACGTCCAGGCGGGCCCGGAGGTGTGCGTCGCCTCCACGAAGGCCTACACGGCGCAGATGGTGGCGAGCGCCCTCCTGGCCCTTCGCCTCGCGCAGGCCAGGGGCGAGATGGAGCTTCCCGAGGTGGGGCGCCACTACCGCGACCTCTGCGCGCTCCCGGACCTCATTCGCGAGGTCATCTCCCGCTCCTGGCAGGACAAGCGCGCCGCCGCGGTCTTCCGCCGCGCGCACTCCGCCCTCTTCCTGGGCAGGGGCGTCAACGCCACCACCGCCTCCGAGGGAGCCCTCAAGCTCAAGGAGATAAGCTACCTGCACGCGGAGGCCTATCCCGCGGGCGAGATGAAGCACGGCCCCATAGCCCTTCTCGAGCCCGGCTTTCCCGTGGTGGCCATCGTGCCGGCGGACCGGGTCCACGACAAGACGGTCTCCAACATCCAGGAGGTCATCGCCCGCGGCGCCGCCTGCGTGGCCGTTGCCACGGATGGGGACGAGGACGTGGCCTCGCTCGTGGAGCACGTGCTCTGGATCCCCCCGGTGGGAGACGAGCTGCTCGTGCCCATCGTGGCCGTCGTGCACCTGCAGATGCTCGCCCGCTACGTCGCGCGGACGCGCGGCTGCGACGTGGACAAGCCGCGCAACCTGGCCAAGTCTGTGACGGTGGAGTAGCCATGGCAGCTGGTATTGGCGTGGACATGCTGGAGATCGCGCGTATGGAGCGCGTCCTGGAGAGGCGCCCCAACTTCGCGCGGCGCGTCTTCACGGAGGAGGAGCGCGCGTACTGCGACAGGACCGCACGGCCGGCGGAGCACTACGCGGCGCGCTTCGCGGCGCGCGAGGCCGTCCTCAAGGCGCTGGGCACGGGCTTCTCGAGCGGCATAGGCCTCAGGGACGTCTCGGTCACGCGCGACGAGTCCGGCCGGCCCCGTGCCCTTCTCGCGGGCCGCGCCGCCGAGATCGCCCGCGAGCAGGGCATCCGCGAGATCGCGCTCTCCATCTCGCACACCCGCGACGTGGCGGTGGCAAACGCCCTGGCGGTGACCGACGACGTGCGCCCCGCCCCGCCCGCCAAGGACGAGGCCGCGCGGGCGCTCGCCACCTCATTCAAGGAGGCGCGCTCCCTCCTGGACGAGCTCGAGCGCGTGCAGGAGGCCGCCCTCGACGAG
>CALUJT010000012.1 GCA_944321005.1 uncultured Atopobiaceae bacterium
CGGGCGATTGGCGCAGCGGCTAGCGCAGGTGCCTTACACGCACAAGGTCGGCGGTTCGAACCCGTCATCGCCCACCAGTGACAGCGCGGCCCCGTCGCATTGCGGCGGGGCCTCTTTGCAGGGAGGCACCATGGCAGACGTCGAGCTCGCGCGCTCCTTCGGACGCGCCGCCAACGAGATGCGCCCGGTCACGCTCACGCCGGGCGTCATGAAGAACGCGGACGGCTCGTGTCTCGCCGAGTTCGGCGACACGCGCGTGCTCTGCTCGGCCACGGTGGAGGAGAGCGTCCCCGCGTGGCGCAAGGGCACGCACGCCGGCTGGGTCACGGCCGAGTACGCGATGCTCCCCGCCTCCACCAACCGCCGCACCCCGCGCGAGTACCGCGGCCGCAAGGGCCGCTCCATGGAGATCGAGCGGCTCATAGGGCGCAGCCTGCGCGCGGTCACCCGCCTCGACCGCCTGGGCGAGATTACCGTCACGCTCGACTGCGACGTCATCCAGGCGGACGGCGGCACGCGCACGGCGTCCGTGACCGGCGCGTGGGTGGCGCTGCACGGGGCGCTCATGGGGCTCGTGGAGGCCGGCAAGCTGCCGCGCCTCCCGCTCACGGGGCGCGTGGCGGCCGTCTCGGCCGGATTCGTGGGCGACCTTGCCCTGCTGGACCTCGACTACCCCGAGGACTCCCACGCCCAGGTGGACCTCAACCTCGTGGGCACGGGCGACGGGCGCATCGTGGAGGTCCAGGGCACGGGCGAGCGCACCACGCTCGACCGCGCGCAGCTCGACGAGCTGCTGGACCTGGGGCAGGCCGGTGTCGCCCGGCTCGTGGAGCTCCAGGCGGACGTTACGGGATTTCGGCTTGCATAAAACGGGACGTGCCTGAAACGTGCAACTTTCTGCACGTTTCAGGCACGTCCCGTTTTATGCAACTTCCAGGAGGGGAGAGGCATGGCACAGGTTGACATCAAGACGCTGGACCCCGCGGCCACGGTGGTCGTGGCAACGGGCAACGCGCACAAGGTGGTGGAGATCGAGGCGATTCTCTCTCCGGTCATGCCGGGCGTCCGCTTTGTGGCCCTGGGAGAACTGGGGGACTTCCCCGACCCGGTGGAGGACGGGGAGACGTTCTTCGACAACGCCCTCATCAAGGCGCTCGCCGCGCAGGCCGAGACGGGCCTTCTCATGGCGGTCGCCGACGACTCCGGCCTCTGCGTGGACGCCCTCGACGGCGCGCCCGGGATCTTCTCGGCGCGCTGGGCCGGCGAGCACGGCAACGACGCCGCCAACAACGAGAAGCTCATGGAGCAGATGGCGGACGTCCCCGACGGAGCCCGCACGGCGCGCTTCCACTCGAGCGTGGTCCTCGTGCGCGGCGAAGAGGTCCTGCGCGGCGACGGCGACTGCGAGGGCGTGGTGGGCCGCGTCCCCCGCGGCGACCACGGCTTTGGCTATGACCCGCTCTTCCTGCCGGATGAGACCCCGGGCAAGACCATGGCCGAGCTCACGCTGGACGAGAAGAACCTCATCTCGCACCGCTTCCACGCCCTCGAGGACCTCGCCGCGAAGCTGTAGGCCGTCCCAAAAGGGGACCGTCCCAAAAGGGGACAGGAGCAAATTGGGACATTGACCGCATGTCCCAATTTGCTCCTGTCCCCTTTTGGGACGGTCCCCTTTTGGGACGCCGCTGACTGCCCCCGTCAACATGTCACTCAAATCAGATACCTATGCGCCGTCGCGTCCCCGCCCGCGGCGATTTCGCGCCGCTCGCCCGAATGGGTGGTGAAACACAGATGAAATGAGGCAAGATTCAGAGGTGTCCGGGACGGTTTGCCTCGGGTCGCCGCGGACGGGCAGGGGCCTCGACACGGCGAGTCCTTCTCATAGCTTCTGGCGGCCTCGCCCTGGTGGTCGCAGTCACATTGGCCGCGGCCGATGGGGCCGCACGGCGGGCGGGGGAGCTCGCCGTTCTATGGAAAGGATGCATCATGAGAATCGTTCGCGCCAAGGATTACGACGACATGAGCCGCAAGGCTGGCAACATCATGGCCGCTCAGGTCGTTGCCAAGCCTGATTGCGTGCTCGGCCTCGCCACGGGCTCCACGCCCATCGGCGCCTACAAGCGCCTCATCGAGGGCTACGAGGCCGGCGACATTGACTTCTCCCAGGTCAAGACCTACAACCTCGACGAGTATCGCGGCCTTCCCGGCGATCACGACCAGAGCTACCGCTACTTCATGAACGTGAACCTCTTCGATCACGTGAACATCGACAAGGCCAACACCCACGTGCCCGATGGCCTGGCCGACGACTACGAGGCCGCCTGCGCCGCCTATGACGAGGCCGTCGCCGCCGCCGGCTACCAGGACCTCCAGCTCCTGGGCATCGGCAACAACGGCCACATCGGCTTCAACGAGCCCGGCGACGCCTTCGTCAAGGGCACCCACTGCGTGGACCTCGCCGAGTCCACCATCCAGGCCAACAGCCGCCTCTTCGACAGCATCGACGACGTGCCGCGCCAGGCCTACACCATGGGCATCGGCACCATCATGGCCGCCAAGATGGTCCTCGTGATGGCCAACGGCGAGGTCAAGGCCCAGGCCGTCCACGACATGATCTACGGCCCGATCACCCCGTCCTGCCAGGCGTCCATCCTGCAGCTCCACCCCAACGTGGTGGTCGTCGCCGACGAGGCCGCGCTCTCGCTCTGCCCGGCCGAGTAGCCCGGCGCACATAGCCCGAACGCACGAGGGACGAGAAGAACGTTCTTCTCGCCCCTCGCACTGTCTCGTGATGTTGGCCGGTAGCATGCATTCTGCCTGGGCCTAGGCACATGGGCCCAGTTGGCAGCTCGCGCGTCGGGCAGAATGTATGTTAACGGGCTCCGGCGCCCGTGCCCGCACGCACGCTACAGGACCGTGAGCCCCTTGGGGTAGCTGTTGAGCACCTCGCAGCCGTCCTCGGTTACGATGACCAGGTCCTCGATGCGCACGCCCATGTCACCGGGCAGGTAGATGCCGGGCTCGATGGAGAAGCACTGGCCGGGGCGCACCGGCTCGTCGTGCGTGGCGGAGACGTCGCCCGGCTCGTGGTCCACGAGGCCGATCTGGTGGCCCAGGCGGTGATTGAAGGCCGGGCCCCAGCCCGCCTCCTCGATGACGCTGCGCGCCGCGCGGTCGATCTCCGCAAAGGTCACGCCGGGGCGCACGATCTTCTCGGCAGCCTCGTTCGCGCGCCTCACGGCCTCGTAGACCCTGCGCTGGTGCTCGATGGGCTCCGCCGTGAAGAAGGTGCGGGTCATGTCCGAGCAGTACCAGTCCTGCCTGCAGCCCACGTCAAAGAGGACCATGTCGCCCTGGGCAAACGCGGTGTCGTCAGGCTCGTGGTGCGGGTCCGCGGCGTTGGGGCCAAAGCTCACGATGGGGGAGAACGAGTGGCCCTCCGCCCCCAGTCGGCGGTACTCGCCGAGAAGCCCGTCGGCTATCTCGCGCTCCGTCACGCCGGGGCGCACCTGCTCCACGAGCCAGGCCATGGCGGCGTCGTTCGTGGCGGAGGCACGGCGCATGAGCTCCCTCTCGCGCGCGTCCTTGACGGAGCGCGCGTCGTCTACCACGTCGGACGCGAGGACAAAGCCCGCGGCGGCACGCGCCTCCATGAGCGGCACGAGCCAGCGCGCGGCGAGCTCCTTGTCCACGCCGAGCGGGCGGTCCGCCGCCGTCACGCCGGCAACCAGGGGCACGGGGTCGTCCGTGTCCGAGAAGCTCACCACGCGCGCCCCGCAGCCCGAGGCGTCGGGGAAGAGGCGGTTGGCAAAGAGCGTGGGCTCGCCCTCGGCGGGTACGTAGAGCGCGAGGAAGCGCTCGTAGGGCTCGGTGTAGTAGCCGCAGAGCCACCAGATGGAGAGCGGGTCCACAACGAGCGCCTGCTCGATGCCCCTTCTTGCCATGTTCTCCCTTACGCGCTCCAGACGTCTCTCGTCCATGGGGCTCCCTCCTGTCGTCGTCTTCACGGGCAGTGTAGCACCCGCCTGCACAAAACGGGACGTGCCTGAAACGTGCAGAAAGTTGCACGAAACAGGCGCGTCCCATTTTGTGCAACCTGCGCGACGTGTTCTTGGCGTGAGGGCGAGTTGATTGCGATTGTTGTTGGAGTTGGGACGGACTATGATGGAAATTCCCGACTTATGCACATTCCGCCCATAGGGCGTACGGAGGCATCATGGAGAACGAGATTCCGCCCGTCAACCGGGTTGATGAGATTCGCGACGAGCTCGGTCGCCTCGAGGGCAAGCGCCTCAGGGTCAAGGCCAACATGGGCCGCTCCCGCATCGTGGAGCGCGCCGGCACGCTGGTGCACGCCCACCCTTCGCTCTTCGTCGTTGAGGTGGAGGAGCGCCGCGGCCGCACTTCTCGCCAGTCATACCAGTACGTGGACGTCCTCACCGGCACCGTGGAGCTCTACGACGCCGAGTCCGGCGAGCGGCTCTTCGACTTCGTCGAGCCCGTCGCCGAGTAGCGCCCCGCCGTGCCCTCCGCCAGGGTCGTGGAAACCCCCTGCAAGGTGAACCTCCACCTCGGCGTGCATGCCGAGAAGGACGCGCGGGGCTATCACCGCGTCGACTCGGTGATGGTGCCCGTGGCGCTCTATGACACCGTGAGCGTCTCCGAGGCGCCCGAGCTCGTCGTGAGCTTTGCCCCCGAGCTCGAGGTTCCCGCCGAGAAGACCGGCGTGTGGCGCGCGGCCACCCTCCTGGCGGAGGCCCTGGGCGTGGAGCCGCGCGTGCGCGTCGACGTGACCGCGAGGATTCCCGAGCGCGCGGGGCTGGGCGGCTCGTCGGCAGACGCCGGCGCGACCCTACGGGCGCTCGCCCATCTCTGGGGCGTGAGCCCGCTCGACCCGCGCGTGCTGGCGGTGGCCCGCCGCGTGGGTGCGGACGTCGCGTTCTTCCTCGACCCCAGGCCGTCGCTCTTCGCCGGTGCCGGTGACGTGCGGGTGCGGACCTTCCCCGCGCTCGAGGTGCCGCTCGCCCTAGTGATGCCGCAGGCTGGCGGCGGCTCCACCGTGGAGGCCTACGCGGAGTTCGACCGCACGGGCGTCGAGCCCGTGGGCCACGAGCCCATCTGTGCGGCGCTTGCCGCCGGCGACGTCGCCGCCGTTGCGACGCGCCTGCACAACAACCTCGGGCCCGTCGCGCGTGCCCTCTGCCCCGAGATCGAGATCGTGGAGACCTGGCTGCGCGCGCAGCCGGGCGTCCTCGCGGCACAGGTCACGGGCTCGGGCACGTGCTCCTTTGCCATCTGCGGGAGCGCGGCGGAGGCAGACGAGCTCGCGCGCCGCGCCCGGGAGTTTGGCTGGCGCGCCTGGTCCACAAAAACTGTTGGCTCGGAGGAAAAAGTCTGCTAGAATACTCCCTCGCTACGGGTTGTGGCTCAGCTTGGTAGAGCGCTCGGTTCGGGACCGAGAGGTCGCTGGTTCGAATCCAGTCAACCCGACCACGAATTCTTGGGGGTCGAGGGCTTTTGCCCCCGGCCCCTTTGCGTTTGGAAAGGTGGGGCGCCGTGATTGAGATTGCCGACCTGCGCGACTGCCCGTCCTCCGGACGCCTCTACGGCGGGCGCGCCGGCCGCAAGGAGGGCATCCTGATCAACGGGGAGCCCTGGATCGCCAAGTACCCGCGCTCCACACGTGACCTCAAGGGACACGGGCTGCCCTCGTACACGTCCTCGCCTCTCTCCGAGTATCTGGGCTCACACATCTATGCCCTTCTCGGCATCCCGGCGCACGAGACCCGACTGGGGTATCGCGACGGAAAGATCGTCTGCGCCTGCCGGGACTTCACGCACCCCAATCTCGTGCTCTACGAGTTCAGCAAGGTCAAGACGACGATGGATGACGACGCCTTTGAGGGCTTCCACGGGTCCCCCTCCGACGGAGAGGCCATCTATCTTTCCGACGTGCTGGCCACCATTGAGACGTCTTCCCTGCTCAAGAGCGTCGCGGGCGTTCGCGAGCGCTTCTGGGACATGTTCGTCGTCGACGCGCTCATCAAGAACCCCGACCGCAACAACGGCAACTGGGGCGTGCTCTGGGATGGCTCGAGCTATGTCCTTGCCCCGGTGTACGACAACGGGAGCTCGCTCTTTAGCAAGCGGCGAGACTCTGTGATGGAGCGACGCTCTCATGACGAGAAGAACGTCGAGGAGGACGCGTTTGGCACAAACGTCTCCGCCTACCTCGTTCCCGGGGACGACGGGCGCCCGCACCACATCCACCCCTTCGACTACATGCGGGAGACGGGCAATCCGGACCTCGCGGCAGCGATTCGTCGAGTTGTCGAGCGCATGGACCTTGATGCCGTCGAGGGGCTCTTTATGGAGGTGCCGGGCGAGGCGTATGGTTGGCGCCTCATGACCGAGGGCGCGCGCGACGCCCAGCTCGCCCTTATCCGCAGGCGCTTCGAGGAGGGGCTCGCGCCCCTGGCGTGAAGGTGGCTGTCGGTGTCCCTGCGTTGTTGATTTCGGGGCTGGGGCACGGATTCTGGCAGTGCCTAAATCCGCGCCCCAGCCGCGAAAATGGCAACGCTCTCTGGCGCCTTCCCTCCGGCCTCTCCGGCGCCTTCCCTCCGGCCTCTCCTGTGCCGAGCGTCGCAAGCCTAGAGCGCGCCCTCCCCGCGCACCGTCGCCAGCATGTGGCGCGGCACGGCGCCGAGAGCGCAGCTGCCAATGACGTTGCCCGCCGCCCGCTTGGCCTCGTCGCTTCCGTTGCGCGTGGCGTAGGCGTGGTCAAAGCGCTCGAGCATGGCTATGTCGTTGCCGCCGTCCCCGTAGACCGCGACCTCGTCCTCTGAGATTCCCAGCTCGCCCGCCAGCCATGCCACGGCCTCGCCCTTGTTGACGCTTGCCTCCGTGAGCTCGAAGAGGTCCCCGTCAAAGGAGGCGTTCACGATGGCGTCCGAGCGCTCGGCCACGAAGGCCGAGATCTCCGCCTTGACGCCGGGGTCCAGCTCACGGCAGTTGACCTTGCAGATGGGGTGGGACAGGACGTCGGCGACCGACTGGTCGTAGGCCATGTCCCCGTTCGGACCCTTGCGGCGGAAGCGCCATGCCGCGATGCGGCCCATGAGGCCGGGCGAGGGGAGGTAGCCCGCCAGCTGGCTCTCGCGCGAGCCGCGCACGAACGTCCCCTCGGCGGAGACGCAGACGAAGCAGCACGTGGGAAACGCGCGGAGCAGCTCCTCGACCACCTGGGGGTCGATCTCCACGCTGCGCATGAGCCGCCCGTCCGATCCGTAGACGAAGGCCCCGTTGCCGCTCACCACCTCCAAGGGCAGGTCGCCAAAGCCGAGCTCCGCGCCCGACCCGGACCAGCGCCCGGTTGCCAGGGCAACGTGCCGACCCGCGTCCACCGTGCGGCGCACCCTGTGCAGGATGCCGCGGTCCGTCTGGTGCAGGGCGTTGTAGAGCGTGCCGTCGAGGTCGCTGGCAAAGAGCTTGATCAAGGGGCCTCCAAACATGGTCGTCCGGATGCAGTATAGACTCGGTCGGCATCGCCCGGAGACGCCCGCCCGCTCAATTCAGCCTTCTTCCGGAGCGCAGATCCAGCCTTCGCGCCACATGCGTCAAATTGTCAGCAGTTTTTTCCGGAGGCTCTCACAAGCGGAGAAAACTGCTAGCAAAAGCGCAGGCAGAAAATGCGACTGACAAGGTAGTACTTGATGCCCCCTTCAGAAACTGCTGACAATTTGAGAATTGGGAGCTGGGCGTGCCCCGCCGCGCGACATCCCCTCGTTACGACCCCCAGGAAATGTACGAGCGCCTCAGTCAGAGGTAAATTATAAACTAGCGAAATTGTCCTAATAGATTGTCTAAGTCGTTAATGATCGTACATTTCTCGAGGGAGCTGGGAGGCCCTATTTCACCACGACGGAGCCCTCGGGCAGCGCCACTCCGGCGTCCGTGGCAATCACGGTGTTGTTGCCGGCCTTCTCAGGCTCGCCCTCCCACTCCGGCACCACCGCCACGTGCGCGAACTCGCCGCCAAAGGCCTCCTCCACCTCGCGGAGCGGCCGCGCCCCGCGCCCGGCGCACGCGCAGCGCACGTTGGCCAGATAGACGCCGCCCGGGGCAAGGTGCTCGCGGATCACGCGGGCGCCCTCGCCGGTCTCCAGCGGTCCCAGCGGCCGCTTTCCGGAGAAGGCGTCGTTCACGATCACGTCGTAGGGCTCGGCGGCGGCGCGCAGGAAGGCCCAGGCGTCATCGTTTACCAGGCGGAGCCGGCCGTCCTTCTCGGCGCCCGTCCTCTCGAGACACTCGTCCAGGAAGAAACGCTCGCGCGCCAGCGCCGTGATGGCGGGGTCCACCTCCACCACGTCCGCGCGGATTTCGGGGACGTACGCCGCGAGGTACTTGGGCAGGGAGTAGCCGCCCCCGCCCATCACCATCACGCGCAGCGGGTCCTGTCGAGACGCCCCGCGCGCACGCACGAGGGCCTCGATCACCTGGGCCATCTCGCGGTGGTAGACGCACGCGAGCTCGAAGCGCAGACCCCCGGGCACGTAGCTCACGGACTGGAACGTCCCGTTGACGTTGAGCAGACGCACGGGCGTGCCGTCCGCGTCCGCGGAGTCAAAGACCAGTGTGAGGCCAAACCTGGTGCGCAGCATGTCCACGCCGCGGCGGCGCAGGAGCCACGGGAGCGCCGCCAGCACCAGGGTGCAGACAACCGTCAGGACAACCAGCGCGATGACGAGCTCTCTCAAGGTGCCTCCTCCCGTCCGCGGGGCCCGGGCGGGGGCCGTCCGCGTCGGCTTTTCTCGCGTTTAGAGATTGTGAGTAGTGCGTAACGTCGGCTATACTAGCTGATGCTGTATTGGGCCTGTGCGCCCACGAGACACATCGCACCGGAAGGACACTTCATCATGATTCTTGGCCTGGGCCCGCTTGAGCTCGTCATCATCCTCGTCGTCGTTCTCGTCATCTTTGGGCCCAAGAACCTGCCCAAGATCGGCTCCGCCCTCGGCAAGACCGTGAAGAACGTCCGCGAGGGCATGGAGGAGGGCAAGGAGGACGAGAAATCCGAGGGCCCCGTCGAGTCCCACGACGACGCCGTCGAGGTCATCGAGGACGACGATGACGCCGACCTCCCCGAGAACGCCTCCGACGACTCCGTCTTCTGCTCCAAGTGCGGCACCAAGAACGCCGCCGATGCCGGCTTCTGCTCCAAGTGCGGCGCGAAGCTCAACTAGGCACGAGCACGCCAGGGCATAGCAGAGAGAGGGAGCAGCACATGGACAACTCCAAGAAGATCGAGCTCACCGCCGAGGGCCGCGCCAAGCTCGTCGAGGAGCTCGCGTACCGCGAGGGCGAGAAGCACGACGAGATCGTCGAGCGCATCAAGGAGGCGCGCGGCTTCGGCGACCTCTCCGAGAACTCGGAGTACGACGCCGCCAAGGAGGAGGAGGCGCGCAACGCCGCCCGCGTGAACGAGATTCGCCAGATTCTCTCGATCGCCACCGTCGTCGAGGCCGGCTCCTCCCACGACCTCACCGTCTCCATCGGCACCACCGTGGAGCTCGAGGACGAGCACGGCAAGAAGTCCACGTTCACCATCGTGGGCACCACCGAGACCAACTCGCTCGAGCACAAGATCTCCAACGAGTCCCCCGTGGGCGCCGCCCTTGTGGGCCACCGCGAGGGCGACGAGATCGAGGTCGTCGCGCCGTCCGGCAAGACCAGGAAGTACACCGTCACGGCCATCAGCCGCTAGCTACGCGCTTCCTGCGAGAGTGAATCGTAGCGCCCCGTGTCTGCAGCGTCGCAGGTGCGGGGCGCATTGTGATACGTGAGGAGAAGAGAATGGCCCAGGAGACCACCGCCGGCGCCGCCGGCTCCGCCGCAACCGACGAGCGCACGATGCGCCGCGCGCGCCGCCAGGCGCTCATCGACGCGGGCGTGAACCCGTACCCCATCGCGTCCGAGGTCACGGCGCACGCCGCCGAGCTGGAGACCCAGTATGCGGAGCTCGAGGACGGCGCGGACACCCAGGACGTGGTGAGCGTGGCCGGGCGCATCCGCGCCCTTCGCAAGCAGGGCAAGGCGTGCTTCGTCGTGCTCGAGGACGTCTCCGGCTCCATTCAGCTCTTCTGCCGCCACGACGTCCTGGGCGACGAGGGCTGGGCGCTCCTCGCCAACCTCGACCTCGGCGACATCCTGGGCGCCACGGGCGCCGTCCTGCGCACGCGCCGCGGCCAGCTCTCCGTCTCGCCCACGAGCCTCACCGTGCTCTCCAAGTCCCTGCGCCCGCTTCCGGAGAAGTTCCACGGCCTCACGGACCGCGAGGTCCGCTACCGCCAGCGCTACGTGGACCTCATCATGAATCCCGAGGTCCGCGACGTCTTCCGCAAGCGCAGCCAGATCATCTCCCTCATTCGCCGCTTCATGGAGGCCCAGGGCTACATGGAGGTCGAGACGCCGATGATGCACGCCATCCTCGGCGGCGCCAACGCCAAGCCCTTCGTGACGCACTTCAACGCGCTCGACCGGGACTTCTACCTGCGCATCGCCACCGAGCTCCCGCTCAAGCGCCTCATCGTGGGCGGCATGGAGCGCGTCTTCGAGATTGGTCGCCAGTTCAGGAACGAGGGCATGGACCTCACGCACAACCCCGAGTTCACCTCGATGGAGGCCTACTGCGCCTACTCCGACCTCGAGGGCATGAAGCGGCTCTCCGAGGGCCTGTTCAAGGCCATCGCGCGCGAGGTCTGCGGCTGCGAGGAGGGGCACGAGGTCATCACCTTCCAGGGCCAGCAGATCGACATGTCCGGAACCTGGGCCTCCCGCCCGCTCTCCGAGATCGCCTCGGAGTGCGTGGGCGAGCACGTGGACATGGACACCCCCATCGAGCACCTGCGCGAGCTCTGCGAGAAGAGCGGCATCGAGGTCCAGCCCAGCTGGGGCGCGGGGAAGCTCCTCTTCGAGCTCTACGACGAGCTGGGCGAGAAGACCATCGTGAACCCCACCTTCGTCTGCGACTATCCCGAGGAGGTCTCCCCGCTCTCCAAGCGCAAGGCCGAGGACCCGCGCCTCACCGACCGCTTTGAGCTGGTCATCGCCGGCCACGAGTACGCCAACGCGTTCTCCGAGCTCAACGACCCCGTGGACCAGGCGGGCCGCTTTGCCGAGCAGGTGGCCGCAAAGGGCCTGGGCGACGACGAGGCCATGGGCTACGACTACGACTACGTGCGCGCGCTCGAGTACGGCATGCCGCCGGCGGGCGGCATCGGCTACGGCATCGACCGCATGGTCATGCTCTTCTGCGACCAGCCGGCCATCCGCGACGTCCTGCTCTTCCCGGCCATGAAGCCCGAGACCATCACGCGTGCGGACATCGAGGCGCAGGTGGCGGGTGTCGTGACCGACAACGCGGCCGCCTCCGTGGACGCCATCGCCGAGGATTCCGAGAAGGTCGGCGCCGCGGCCTCCGAGGCCCCGGCGGCGCTCTCCGCCGGCATCTCCCGCGACGAGGCGCTCGCGCTTCTCGCCCGGCACAACAGGGAGGAGTTCCACCTCGAGCACGGCGAGACCGTGGGCGGCGTGATGCGCCAGTTCGCGCTCCGGGAGGACCCCGAGAACGCCGACTTCTGGGAGGTCGTGGGCATCCTGCACGACCTCGACTGGGAGGAGCACGGGGACGACCCCGTGGGCCACACCACCTATGCCGGCGAGCTCGTCCGCGCGGCGGGCGGCTCCGAGGCCCTGGTGCGCGCGATCCAGTCCCACAACTCCATGAACAACCCGGAGCTTCCCGCGCCCGAGCTCCCCATGGAGAAGGTCCTCTTTGCCGTGGACGAGCTCACGGGCCTCATCGGCGCGGCGGTGATCATGCGCCCGAGCAAGTCCGTCATGGACTTCGAGGTGAAGTCGCTCAAGAAGAAGTTCAAGGACAAGCGCTTCGCCGCGGGCTGCAACCGCGACGTCATCCGCCAGGGCGCCGAGCTCTGCGGCATGGAGCTCGACGAGCTCTTCTCGCGCACCATCGACGCCATGAAGGCCATCGCGCCCGACCGCGACACCTTTGGCAGGTAGCCTCTCCCCAGCACCGCCCGCGAGTCCGCCCGCACTTCTCGGCAGTTAACGAGAAGTGCGGGCGGCTGTTTGCGCATGGTGGCGTGTGGGTACAAACTATAGCTGTGAAACTATCGCGAGAGGACAGCCTCAATGTTTGAGAAGTTTACCGACAAGGCGCGCAAGGTCATGAGCCTCGCCCAGGACGAGGCGCGCGGCCTCGGCCAGATGTACGTGGGCACGGAGCACCTGCTCCTCGCGCTCATCAAGGAGGGCGAGGGCATTGCGGCCCAGGCGCTCGAGAAGCTCGACATCTCCTACGACGAGACGCTCGCCACGGTGCGCGACCTCACGCCCAGCGAGACCGAGCCCGTCCCCGGCGGCCACATCCCCTTCACGCCGCGCGCCAAGCGCGTGCTGGAGGGCGCCTACCGGGAGACGATGACGCACGGCCAGACCTACATCTCCACCGAGCACCTGCTCCTGGGCATCGTCTCGGAGGGCAACGGCCGCGCGATGGACGCCCTGCGCCAGATGGGCGTCTCGGCCGACGCCGTCCGCAACGCCGTGAACGAGCTCATGGCCAAGCAGCCCTCCGAGGGCGCCCAGCCGGCTACGGCGGACGTTCGGATGGCGGGCTTTGGCGGCCCCGGCCCGCAGCAGGGCGGCGAGGAGGGCTCGGTCCTCGAGCAGTACGGGCGCAACCTCACCAAGCTCGCGGCGGACGGCAAGCTCGACCCGGTGATCGGCCGCGACCGGGAGATCGAGCGCGTCATGCAGGTCCTGGCGCGTCGCCAGAAGAACAACCCGCTCATCCTGGGCGACCCGGGCGTGGGCAAGACCGCCATCGTGGAGGGCCTGGCGCAGCTCATCGCGGGCGGCAACGTGCCCGACATCCTGCGCGGCAAGCAGATCTGGACGCTCGACCTCGCGAGCCTCGTCGCCGGCTCCAAGTACCGCGGAGAGTTCGAGGAGCGCATGAAGAAGGTTGTCCGCGAGCTCGAGGAGTCCGCCGACGACATCCTCTTCATCGACGAGATTCACACCGTCATAGGCGCGGGCTCCGCGGAGGGCTCCATCGACGCGGCCTCCATCCTGAAGCCGCCCCTCTCTCGCGGCGAGATCCAGGTCATCGGCGCCACGACGGCCGAGGAGTTCCGCAAGCACGTGGAGAAGGACTCCGCCTTCGAGCGGCGCTTCCAGCCCGTCAACATAGGCGAGCCCTCCCCGGAGGACACCATCAAGATCATCGAGGGCCTGAAGGACCGCTACGAGAAGCACCACCACGTGAGCTACACCGACGCCGCCGTCCAGGCAGCCGTCACGCTCTCGAGCCGCTACGTCCAGGACCGCTTTCTGCCGGACAAGGCGATCGACGTGCTTGACGAGGCCGGCGCGCGCACGCGCGTCCACAAGATGGCGCTTCCGCCCGAGATCGCCCAGACCGACGCCGACCTCGCCCGCGTGCGGGAGGAGAAGTCGGCGGCAGCGGCGGCCCAGGAGTTCGAGGAGGCCGCGCGCCTGCGAGACGAGGAGAAGGCCCTCGTGGCCCGCCGCGACGAGCTCGAGGCCGCGTGGCGCGAGGAGCTCGCCGCCAACGTGGTCACGGTGGACGAGGAGGACATCGCCGACGTGGTCTCCTCCATGACGGGCGTGCCCGTCTCCAGCCTCACCGAGGCCGAGGCCTCCAAGCTCCTGCGCTGCGAGGACGTGCTCCACCAGCGCGTCGTTGGCCAGGACGAGGCCGTGACCAAGGTGGCCAAGGCCATCCGCCGCAGCCGCTCGCCCCTCAAGGACCCGCGTCGTCCCGGCGGCTCGTTCATCTTCCTCGGCCCCTCGGGCGTGGGCAAGACCGAGCTCGCCAAGGCGCTCGCCGAGTTCCTCTTTGGCTCCGAGGAGGCGCTCATCTCCTTCGACATGTCCGAGTTCATGGAGAAGCACACGGTCTCCAAGCTCGTGGGCGCGCCTCCCGGCTACGTGGGCTACGACGAGGGCGGCGAGCTCACCAAGGCCGTCCGGCGGCGTCCCTACTCCGTCGTGCTCTTCGACGAGGTGGAGAAGGCGCACCCCGACGTCTTCAACGTCCTTCTCCAGATTCTGGAGGAGGGCCGGCTCACGGACGGCCAGGGCCGCCACGTTGACTTCTCCAACACCGTGATCATCATGACGTCCAACATCGGCGCGCGCGACATCGCTCAGACCACCACCATGGGCTTCTCCGCCCAGGGCGCCTCCGGCCTCTCGGACAAGGAGATCACGAGCCGCGTCATGTCCGAGCTCAAGAAGCACTTCCGCCCGGAGTTCCTCAACCGCGTGGACGAGGTCGTGGTCTTCAAGTCCCTCACCCCCGAGCAGCTCCGCGGCATCGTGGAGCTCATGGTGGCGGACCTTCGCGAGCGCCTCATCGCGCAGGGCATGTCCATCGAGCTCACGGATGCCGCGCGCGACCTCGTGGCCAAGGAGGGCGCGGACCCGGTCTACGGCGCCCGCCCGCTGCGCCGCGCCATCCAGACGCTCATCGAGGACCCGCTCTCCGAGGAGCTTCTGCAGGGCTCCTGGCGCAAGGGCGAGATCATTCGCGTGGACGAGAAGGACGGCCAGCTCGTGTTCGAGCACGCGACGGGCGAGATTCCCGCGCCCCGGCGCCGCGAGCACCTCATGAGCCCCGACCTCGCCTCGCTCCCCGAGCCCTCCTCGGGAGCGTCGGGCGCGGGCGGCATGCTCACCTCCGGAGCGTAACTGTGACAGAGGGACGGGGGTTGTCGCCGCTCCGTCCCCCTGTCACGCACGATATACTCTTGACAAGAGTCGCCCGCCCCTTGGGGCCAGCCTGCCTACGGAGGGCCGCACATGGATGCTTCCCAGCTGGACAACGGTGCCGCCGAGCGCGAGCAGCGCTTCGAGGCCGCCATCAGAAACACCGCGCCCGGCACCCCCATGCGCCTTGCGCTCGACATGATCCTCGCCGGGCACCTGGGCGCGCTCATCTGCGTGGGCGACACCGAGAACGTGCTCGCCGCGGGTGACGACGGCTTTCGCCTGGACGTCTCGTTCACTGCCAACCGCCTCTTCGAGCTCTGCAAGATGGACGGGGCCGTGGTGGTGGACCGCGACCTCACCAAGATCTTGCGCGCCAACTATCACCTCAACCCCGACCCGTCGCTGCCCACCTCCGAGACGGGCACCCGCCACCGCACCGCCGCGCGCATGAGCCTGCTCACCAAGGCCACGGTCATCGCCGTCTCGTCGCGCCGCTCGGTGGTGCACGTCTACGTTGACGGCAAGGGCTACGAGCTCAAGAGCGTGGGCAGCCTGCTCTCCACGGTCAACCAGCTCACCGTTGCCATGCAGAACACGCGCAACCAGCTCGACCGCAGCCTCCTGCGCCTCACGAGCCTCGAGCTGGACAACGTGGTCACGCTCGGCGACGTCACGGACATCTTCTACCTCTTCGAGGTTCTTCTCAGCGCCGGCGAGGAGCTCGACGGCTGCATCGTGCAGCTGGGGAGCGAGGGCAAGGTGACCCGCATGCAGCGCGAGGAGTACCTCGCGGGCGTGGACGAGGCCTACACCCTCATGATCCGCGACTACGCCGTGGACTCCTCGGAGGACGCCGCCCGTGCCATCCGCAAGCGCCTTCACGACACCGTGAACTCCCAGCTCCGCTCCGCGCGCCTCGTGGCCAAGCTCCTCGGCTTCACGGACGGTCGCGGCGAGGACGCCATCATGACCCCGCTCGGCCTGCGTACGCTCTCCCGCGTCTCCGTCGTGCGCGAGGGCATGGCCGACAAGATCGTGGACGAGTATGGCTCGCTCCAGGAGGTGCTCGAGGCCGTGGACGACGACCCGTCGCGCCTGGGCGAGATAGGCGTCAAGAACCCCGGCGTGCTCGCCAACAGCCTGCACCGCATGTGGGGCAAGGGCGAGTGATGGGCGCGCCGGCCCCCTGCCCCTGCGCGTGCGCGGAGCGTCTTGGCTCCGCGACAGACGGTGCGGACACCTGCGCCGTCATCGTTGCCGGCGGCACGGGCGAGCGCTTTGGGGACCCGCGCGGCAAGCAGTTCGTCGAGCTCTGCGGCCTTCCGCTCATGTGCTGGTCCCTCGCGGCCTTTGACCGGGCGCCCTCCGTGGCGCGCATCGTCGTGGTGTGCGCGCCCGAGCGCGTCGCCGAGGTCGAGAAGGACGTGCTCTCCAGGATCGCCCTGACAAAGCCGGTCTCGCTGGCGCCCTCCGGCGCAACGCGGCAGGCCTCGGTCCTCTCGGGGCTCTCCGCCGCCCCGCGCGAGCTCGCGCTCGTGGCGGTCCACGACGCCGCGCGGCCCCTCGTCGACCCGGAGCAGATAGAGCGCGTCATCGCCGCGGTGCGCGGGGACGATCAGGTGGCGGGCGCCATCCTCGCCGCGCGCACGGTGGACACGCTCAAGCTCGTGGAGGGCTCCACGATCATAGCCACGCCGGACCGCTCGTTCTACTGGGCGGCCCAGACCCCGCAGGCGTTTCGCCGACGCGTCCTTCTGGCCGCGCACAAGGCCGCCGCGCGCGACGAGTACGAGGGGACCGACGACGCCTCGCTCGTCGAGCGCATGGGCGGGTGCGTGCTGGTGGTCGAGGGCACGCGCGACAACATCAAGGTGACGCTGCCCGAGGACCTGGCCATCGCGGAGGCGGCCCTCGAGCGCCGCCTGCTGAGCTGACCGGCTCTGTCAATTGGGGACGTGTTTTTTCTTGCAGAGAAAGTGGGACGGGTTCGCCGCAGGGGGGCTGACCGTCCCGCCTGCGCCTCCCACGAGGAAAGGACCGCACATGCTTCGTATCGGACACGGGTTTGACGTGCACGCGTTTGCCGAGGGGCGACGCCTGGTGCTGGGCGGCGTCGAGGTGCCGTGCGAGCGCGGCCTGGCCGGCCACTCTGACGCGGACGTGCTCGCGCACGCCCTCATGGACGCCGTGCTCGGCGCGCTGCGCGCGGGTGACATAGGCAAGCTCTTCCCCGACGACGACCCCGCCTACGAGGGGGCGGACTCGCTCGTCCTCATGCGCCGCGTGGCCGAGCTCGCGCGGGCGCGCGGCTGGCGCGTCGCGGACGCGGACTGCACGATAGCCGCCCAGGCGCCCAAGCTCGCGCCCTACCGCGATCAGATGCGCGCCAACATGGCCGCGGCGCTGGGCGTGCCCGTGGACGCCGTGGGCGTCAAGGCCACCACGACGGAGCGCCTGGGCTTCGTGGGGCGCGAGGAGGGCATCGCCGCCTGGGCCGTGGCGCTGCTGGAGCGCGTCGAGTAGGGGAGGGAGCCGCGGCGGGAGGCTCTTGTCGCCCGCCGGCGCTATACTGGTCCAACGCAAGACCGTCAACCACCAAGGAGCACCCATGCTCGTCTACAACAGCCAGACGCACAAGAAGGAGGAGCTCGTCCCCATCGAGCCCGGTAAGATCCGCATGTACGTCTGCGGCCCCACCGTCTACGACCAGATCCACATCGGCAACGCGCGTACGTTCCTCGCGTTCGACGTGATTCGCCGCTACCTCATGTACAAGGGCTATCAGGTCACGTTTGCCCAGAACCTCACGGACGTTGACGACAAGATCATCAACCGCGCCAACGAGGAGGGCAAGTCCGCTGCGGAGGTGGCCGAGGAGTGCTCTGCCGCCTTCATCGAGCAGATGCACCGCTTTGGCGTGCTGGACCCGGACATCCGCCCGCGCGCCACGCGCGAGATCGAGGCCATGCAGGAGATGATTTCCCTGCTCATCGAGCGCGGCCACGCCTACCCGGTGCCCTCCGGCGACGTCTACTTCTCCGTGCGCTCGGACACGAGCTACGGCATCCTCTCCGGGCGCGACCTCGACCAGATGCGCGCCGGCGAGCGCGTGGAGGTCAACGACGAGAAGCGCGACCCGTTTGACTTTGCCCTCTGGAAGGCGGCCAAGCCCGGCGAGCCCAGCTGGCCCAGCCCCTGGGGCGACGGCCGCCCCGGCTGGCACACCGAGTGCTGCGCCATGATCCACCGCTACCTGGGAGCCCCCATCGACATCCACGGCGGCGGCGCCGACCTCGTCTTCCCGCACCACGAGAACGAGACCGCCCAGGCCATGTGCGCCTGGGACAGCGCGCTCGCCAAGACCTGGATGCACACCGGCATGCTGCGCGTGGACGGCGAGAAGATGTCCAAGAGCCTGGGCAACTTCTACACGCTCAAGGAGGTGCTCGACAAGTACCCGGCGGACGCGGTGCGCCTGCTCATGCTGCAGACCCACTACCGCGCGCCCCTCGACTTCTCCTTCGAGCGCCTGGAGGGCGTGGCGGGGACGCTCGAGCGCCTGCAGACCTGCGTCCGCAACCTGCGCTGGTCCGCCGACCGCGCCCCGCAGGACGGCGAGCTCAACGAGCTCGACCGCGAGCTCGGCCGCAGGATCGACGAGGCGCGCTCCGAGTTCTGCCGCCAGATGGACGACGACTTCAACACCGCCGGCGGCCTCGCCGCGATCTTCTCGCTCGTGACGGAGGCCAACACCTACCTCGCGGACGCCGCGGACGACACCTCGACCGCGGTGTGCCTGCGCGCGGCGGACATGCTCTGCGAGCTCGCCGGAGTCATGGGCATAGAGCTCCCGCGCACCTCCCAGGCAGACGACCTCCCCGTCGAGCTCGTGGGCCTCGCGCGCGAGCACGCCGGGTACGGGGGCGACTCCGCCTCCGAGGCCGCCGAGGCGCTTCTCGCCGCCCGTCAGCAGGCCCGCGCCCAGAAGAACTGGGGCGTGGCCGACGCCATCCGCGACGGCATCACCGCTCTCGGCCTCGTGGTCGAGGACACCGCCTCCGGCGCGCGCCTGCACCGCAAGGAGTAGGGTGCCGACGTACGCGCATGCCACTTTCTCTTTAATTCGCGCAAAAAAGTACGAGCAAATTTTTGCTCGTACTTTTTTTCGTATACTAGGCGAAAAACCGCGATGAAACCAAGGGGAGCCGCATGCGCGAGTCCAAGACGGTTGAGTTCAAGGAGTCCGTAAGCAACTCGTTTCTTAAGACTGTCTCTGCATTTGCAAACTATGGTGGCGGTACGGTCTACTTCGGCGTCGCTGACGACGGGGCGACGGTGGGTCTGCGAGACCCCGCGGGAGCATGCCTCGATATCGAGAATCGCATCAACGACTCGATCTCGCCCGTTCCGGAGTTTACGCTCAGCGTGCGTGAGTCCACCTCGACCGTCGAGCTCAAGGTCATGCCGGGCATGGCGACGCCCTACCTCTATCGCGCAAAGGCTTACAA
>CALUJT010000013.1 GCA_944321005.1 uncultured Atopobiaceae bacterium
CGAGCAGCACCGCGAGCACGAGTGCGAGCGTGGCCGCGGCCGCGCCGGCCAGGGGCGCCGCGAGCGACGCCATAGCCGCGGCGAGCGCCTCGCGGGCCCGCCGCCTCGCCCCCTGGGCGACCGGCGCCGCCGCGGCGGACGGCGCCTGGGCCGCGTGCTCGCCGCGGATGGCGGACGCCATGTTTGCGCGCCTCTGCCGCTCCCTCGGCGTCGGGCGCCTGCGCGCCGAGCGCGAGAGCCTTCCCGGGCGCGAGGGCGTCGAGGCGACGCGCGAGTCGTGGCGCGGCGTGTGCCTGTGCCCGTGCCTGCTCCGAGGCGATACGCCCTCGGTGTCGATTCGTTGGCGCGGTCGGCGCGCCTCCGCTGGCGCGAGTGGCGCATCTGCGTTGGCGCGACTGGCGAAAGTGCGTTGGTGCGGATGGCGGGCCTGCGTTGGCGCTGGTGGCGATACTTCGTTGGTGCGATCGGTGGGGACGGGTTGGTCCTGCCGTCGTGCGCCTGTCAGCGTGGACGCCTCACCGTCAGCTGCGGGCATGCCGTCCGAGAGCCGGTCGTACATGCGCCGCTTGAGCCTGCCCTCGGCTATGGCGATGGCGTCGTCGGAGGCGTCGTGGTCCCCGTCGCCGTCCCGGTCGCCGCCGAGCGCCCAGTCCGCCGCCTCCGCCGCGCGCCGGCGCCGGTCCTCGAGGCGCACGGCCTTGGCCGCTGCCGCCGAGGCCCCGGCGCGGAGGCCGCCCCGCCTGGTGGCGGAGAGGGCGCCCTCGTCGGAGCCGTGCGCGATGCCGGCGCTGACGGCGTCGGTCCTTCCCTCGTGGGCGACCGCCGCCGCACTGCCGCCGCGGTTCTTTGCGACGTCGGGGCGTCCCGTCATGCGAAGTGCCTCCCCGGGGGCGCCATGGGGTCGGGCACGCGGCGTGCGAGGCGTCCCGTGTCGCCCGCGGCACGCCTTGCCTCGGCGACCTCGTCGGGCTTGGTGTTGAAGAGGTCGTAGAGCTCGCCCCTGGGGAAGTCGTCCTTGATGGGGACGCGGGCGGCGCCCGCCACCAGCAGCCCCTCTCCGGGCCGCACCGACTCGTCGATGTAGGTCGCCTCCTCGTCGGAGAGCCCGAGCAGGTCCACCCACGCCTTGCGGTCGAGCGGCGACTGCTTGTGCAGCAGGATGAAGTCGGAGTTGAGCACCATGTTGCGCGCCTCCTCGTGCGCGAGCATGTAGACGCTGTTCTGCGTGATGCCCGTGCAGACGAGGTTGAACTTGCGGCCCTCCGCCCAGAACTTCGAGAAGTAGCTGACGATCGCGGGGTGGTCGAAGAGCGACTGGACCTCGTCGATGTAGAGCCATGTGGTCACTCCCCTCTCCCAGTTGCGGTACATGAGGTTGCGCACCGCCTCCAGCGCCGTGAGCATCGCGAAGGTGCGCATGTTGCTGGAGAGGTCCTTCAGGTCGATGTTGGTGACGCGGGCGTCGAAGCCCACCGTCGACTCGTGGTTGAAGAACGAGAGGGCGCCCTTGACGTAGCGCTCGTAGCGGAGCGCTATGTCGCGCGCCTCGGGCTCCCCCTGCTCGAGGAGCACGTCGTAGAGGTCGCCGAGCACGGGCACGCGGCCCACCGCTCCGCAGCGCTCGTAGGCGAGCTCCACGCAGCGGCTGATGATGGACTTGTCCGCCTCGGGCAGCCCCTGGCTTCCCTCCGCCATCGTGGCCCCCGAGAGCGCGAGGAACGCGTCGATCTTGAAAGCCCTCTGCGCCGCGGGCGGCTGCCCGGCGACGTCGGCGAGGTCGAAGGGGTTGAGGCAGGCGCCCGAGCCCGGGCCGAGCTTCACCGAGACGCCGCCGTTGGGCACGACGACGCTCGCGTACTCGCCCGCCGGGTCGAAGATCACGACCTGGTCGTTTCGGTACGCCAGGATCGTGTTCTCGATCTCGCGCTTCACGGAGAAGGACTTGCCGGAACCCGGCTTGCCCGAGACGTAGCCCATCGGGCTCGCCAGGCTCTTGCGGTTGCAGATGACGAGGTTGCTGCTCACCTTGTTCTGGCCGTAGTAGCCGCCTCCCTCCTGGTTCACCTCTTGGGTGGCGAAGGGGATCTGGATGGCGACCTCGGCCGTGGTCGAGAGGCGCCCCACCTCGACGTGGTTGTTGCCGAGGGGCAGCACCGAGTTGAGGCCCTCGCGCTGGCGGTATGCGAGGGTGGAGAGGTCCACCGACCACGAGCGCGCCGTCGAGATGATCTGCATCACCTGGTTCTCGAGCTCCGCGCGGATGCGCGCGTAGGTGTGCACGAGCCCGGTGTAGGCGAAGAGGCGCTGGTTCTTGTTCTGCAGGTGGTCGAGCAGTCCTCGGCCTCCGCCTTGGAGTACTTGAGCTCCGAGGGCAGGATCTCGAAGTCGTAGCCCTTCTTCACGGCGCTCATCTGCTCGTCGATGATCTCCTTGTCCATCCAGGCGAGGCGCTGCTTGACCAGCGCCACCGCCTTGGCCTTGTCCATGCCCTGGACGTGCAGGGTGGCGCACAGCGGTATCGGCAGGTCGATGACCGACGCGAGGCAGCAGTCGGAGAGCTCGCTGCCGAAGGAGCGCACGACGAGCGTCTGGTGCCACACGCCGTCGATGCGCAGCTGGGTCGAGGACCCCTCGGGGCGCAGCTCGATGGAGTCGGGGCAGACGAGGTCCTTGGTGCGCAGGCCGGTCGTCGGCCCCACCATGGACCAGTCGAAGACGAGCGGCCGCCCCGGCCGGAGCAGGTCGTTGATGGCGCGCAGCCGTGCCTCGCCGTCGAGCGGCTCGACCTCGCAGCGGACGCGCGAGAGGGCACCGGCGACGCTGCCGCGCACGCGCGCGAGCATCGGCACGGCGGCGTCCACGTCGCGGGCGCCGACCGCGTAGGTGATCGTGCGGGTGCGCACGAGGTTGGAGACACCCTCGCGCATCTTGTCGTTGAGGATGCGGTTGTACTCGCGCGCATAGCGCCCCGTGACGGGGTCCGAGTCATCGAAGAACGCGCGGTTGCCGACCTCCTCGGCGGGAATCGGCGTGTTGGCGACTGAGAGCTGCAGCGACGTGTCCGCCCCGAACGAGTCGTAGAGCTGGCAGCAGGCTGAGAAGATGGCCTCCTGAGCCTCCTGCCGGGCGGACTGATAGCTCACGTCGGAAAACGACACCGTCTGCGAGAAGAGCCCGCGCTCCACCTCGCAGATGCCGTCGTGCCACATCGTCTCGAAGCCGATCGCGCCGTAGACGTCGCGCGCGGCGCGGCGGCGCTTTCGCTGCTTCCTGGTCCTTGAGGAGGCTCCCTCTCCTGGTCGCGCAGGCGACGCTCGACGGACCGTCTCGAGCGCGCGCGTTCCCGCTCGCGGTCGCGCGCCTCCCTACGCCTCCTTGCTCGGCTCACGGAGCTCCGCCCCCTTCCTCCGCGTGGCACGGCGGTGCCTGCGGGTAGTCTTTGCGGCCAGGCGCTCCGGCCTGGCCCAGGTCTGCCGCCAGTTGCTCGTGTAGGTGAGCTCGGACGGCCCGAAAAGGTGGTCCCACAGCAGCGGCGCGAACCGCTCTGCGGGCATGCCGTGGGGCCTCCAGAACCCCAGCAGCCAGAACGGGACGCTCGCGCACATGACGGGCAGGCTCGCGTCGGAGACCGCGATTCCGAGGCACCAGTGGCAGAGCGCGGCGGCGGCCACGCTCGCGGCGAGGCCGAGCGCCACGCAGCAGAGCGTGCGCAGGCTGAGCTTGCCGACGACCTTCTCGCGGTACTCGCCTATGTCCTTGTGCACGGCGACTGAGAGCGACACGTCCGGCCCCTTACGCCGGGAGCCAGGACGTGTCGAGCATCCCGAAGTAGACGGAGGCGGCTATGATGATGCCGCCGCCGGCGATGGTGGAGATGGCGCTCGCGATCTGGGCGCCTCCCTGCTGCTCGCGTATCGCCAGTCCCAGGCTGACCGCGCCCCAGACGACCAGGAAGCCGCCGAGGAACGACACGCAGCCCGAGACCAGCGTGATGATCTCGTTGAGCACTTGCCGTCCTTTCACGTGAGGGGCGCGGGCTCGGCGCCCGCGCCCGTTGGAGCTGTCGTGTGGCGGGCCCTCCCGCCACGACCTCGGGGAATACGGTCGAGGCGCCTTCCGAGGGGGTTTCTCGGACTCTCTAGTGCGCCCGCCCCGCGCTATTTCATGGCGATCGCCTCCCCTCGACGAGCGCCCGGACGTCCAGCCCCGGTCCGAGCTCCCCGTGCCGGGGGTGGCGCTCGGGCGCGTACTTCAGGTCGCACACGGGGTCCGCGCCTGCGATGAGCACGATGGCGCGGCGTCGGTCGAGCCTTCCCACCTCCGCGGCCTGGATGAGGTCGCGCTCGGTGGTCTGGTAGTTGGAGGAGGAGCTCGGGGACGCGCCCCGGGTCTCGTTGTGGGTGCGGGTGGAGACGGTCTCCTTGCCGACGGCCTCCGAGATCCCCTTGTTTGTGGAGCCGGACTTTCCGCCCAGGAAGAGGGTCGTGTCGCAACAGTCGAGGATGGTCTCCGCGTCGTCGCCGTAGGCGCTCTTGAGCTGGGCGAGCGACTGCAGCACGACCGAGACGCCAATGTTGCGTGAGCGCACGACGGCGATGGTCCGCTCGAAGTCGGGCAGGCGCCCTATGTTGGCGAACTCGTCGAGGACGAGGTGCACCGGCGTCAGCAGCTCGCCGCCCCACTCCGTGAGCGCTCGCTCGCAGAGGACGTTTCCCGCCTGCCACATGAGCATGGCTAGCAGGAACGAGTAGGTGGCGTTGGCGTCCGAGGTGGTGGCGAAGATCGCGGCCCTCTGCCCGGGGTCGCCGAGCGTGTCGAGGCGCATGTCGTCGGCCGAGAGGATGTCCCTGAGCTCCTCAGAGGCCAGGGCCGACAGGCGCGCGTTGCACGAGATGATGATGGACTTGAGGGTCTTGCCCGCCGCCGCCTTGAACGCGCGGTAGCGGCCGAGCGCGTAGTCGGAGTCGGGAGTGGCAGGGTCGCACCAGGGCACCCAGCGCACAGACTCCCGCGCCCCTCCCATGGAGCGGCCGTCGCCTCCGGCACCCCCAGGCGCGGCGACGCAGCGGCACCCGGTCTCGAGCTCCCGGAAGAGCACGTCGAGCGGGCTCATGAACGACTCGTCCTCGTCGCGGGCCTCCACGAGCGACAGCAGCGTCATGAGGCCGGGCAGCGTCCGGTCCTCGGGCGGGCAGTGGTAGGTGAGGTAGCCGATGAGCGCACAGTAGAGCAGGCGCTCCGAGTTCTCCCAGAAGGGGTCGTTGGCCGACTTCCCCTTGGGGGTGGTGTTCACGATGAGGCACTCGACGAGCTCGAGCACGTCCTGCTGGGTTCGGACGTAGGCGAGCGGGTTGTAGCGCATGGAGAGCGAGAAGTCGACGGTGTTGAGGGTACGCACTTCGTAGCCGTGGGCGGCGAGCATCCCCCCGAGCCGGCGCACGGTCGTGCCCTTGGGGTCGGTCACGAGGTAGCTCGCGTTCATCTGCATGAGGTTGGGCTCGACGTAGGTGCGGGTCTTGCCCGAGCCGGACCCTCCGATCACGACGACGTTGCGTTTGCGCTCCCAGCGCGGGTCGTGGTCGTCGCGCGACATGGCGAGCCGGACGCTCTGCGTGAGCAGGATGTTGTCGTCGGGGCGCGCCTCGTCCGCGAGGCGCCTCAGCTCCCTGGGCGTGGCCCACCGGGCGCTTCCGTGCTCCTCGCCGGAGCGGTAGTTGCCGCGCCTGGCCACCATGTTGGCCCAGGCCACCCACACGCCGCAGCCCGCCGCGAGCCCGAGGGCGACGGCGAGCGGCTCTGCCGTCGGGAGCGGGCCGTGGGTCATGACGTAGGAGGGCAGCGTGGAGAGCGCGGCCGAGAGGTTGGTCACGGCCTCGCCGGGCAGCGTCGCCAGGTTCGATGCGTAGAGGTTGGTGGCCCAGGAGGCGGCCGCGGACCCTGCCGCGGCCATGCCCATGCCTGCGTAGGGGCGGCTCACTTGGAGCGCTCCTCGCGGCGCTGCGCCCCGTGCGAGAGGTCCCGCTCGGGCGCCTCGCCTCCGGAGATGGCCTCGGCCGACTCGCGTGCGCGCTAGGCCCGCTGCTCGAGCGGCTCGCGGTCGCGGTCGCCGTGCTCGACGTCTCGGTGCTGCTCGCGGACGCGCTCGGCGGCGCGGTCGGCCGCCTCACGTGCCTGAGAGGCGAGCGAGTCGAAGCAGTCCGCCACCTGCGGCGCGTCCTGCGCGCGGAAGAGCAGGTAGGCATGGCCGCCCTCCTCGTAGAGGGCGTGCTCGAGGGAGGCGGACGTCAGCTTGGCGTCTATCGCGGAGCGGATCTCGTCGTAGCCCTCCATCGCCTGGAACTCGGCGAGGTCGAGCTTCGCCCACTCGGGCAGCGCAGGCCCGTCGGTGCGGAGCTCGGCGGACGCGGGGTCGCGCAGGCTGTCGCGCGCGGCCTCGAGCGCCTTCGTGAGCTGCTCGGCGGCGTCGCGCATGGCGCGCTCGCCCGAGCTGGGACCGCCGATGCGCACCTGGTACATCGCGATGCGCGTGGCCCAGTCGACGAGCTTCTGTCCGGCCTCGTCGCCGAAGTCCTCTGCCATGCGCGGCCTCCCTGGTCCGAGTCGAGTGGGGTGGTGGAAGGCCGCGCACGGCGGGAGGGCCGGGTCCTCCGGCTGCTGTTCCTCCTTGTGTGCTGGACGCCGGGCGCGGCCCGCCCGACGTCGTTTGTATCAACGCCCCGCGGTTCGACGTCCTCCGCGATGGGCGACAACTTGCTCTAAGTTGCTCTAAGATGCTGGTCCACCGAATCTCCCCAACTCGCCCCCTCCCCCGGGGCCCTGCGCGCGCCGCGGTCGCCCCTGGCGCCCCTGAGGGTCCACCCGTCTGTCGTAGCCGTACAGTCTCACGTCGGCGCAGGTCTCCCGGATCCTCGAGACGATCGCCTTGGCGGTCTCGGTCTCGTGGACGCGGGAAAGCCGCTCCTGTAGGGACTCGAGAGAGTACTGCGACGTATAGATGGTCGACAGCATGGACTCGTAGCGCGTGTTCACGATGTCGAAGAGCGTCATGACCGACCACCTGCTCGCGGATTCCTTGCCAAGGTCGTCGAGGACGAGGATCTCGCAGCTCAGGTAGCGGTCGAGCTCCCTCTTTGCCGACTCGCCGGTGTTGTAGGTGTCCTGGACGTCCGAGAGGATCCTGAGAGCCGACGTCATCACCACTCCCCTGCCCGCCAGCGCGAGCGCCGCGGTCACAGCGGCCGCGTTGTACGTCTTGCCCGTCCCGACGGGGCCGTGGATGAAGAGGCCCATCCCCTCGCGCGGGACGTACGACTCGACGAACGCGGCGCAGATCGGGTCAGCGAGCGTGGCGTTGAAGTACCTCTTGCCGATGCCGACCTTCCTCAGCCTCTCCCGCCGCTTCTCCTCGCTCTCCGCCGCCTCGAGGGCGGCCTGCCTTCTCGCCGCCTCAGCCTCGCCCGGGCAGCCGCACGCCTCGTGCGACACCCAGAGAATCCTCCCGCCGATGTTGATTCCGCGCCTTCCCAGGGGTTTGCCGCAATGGGGGCAGGGGTAGGGCTCGGGCGCCTCCGGCCCGAGCCCTAGCTCCTTCGCGTCCTCGGGGGTGAGCATCCCTGTCCCGTCCTCTCGCGCGCCCGCGCCCGCGCGTTCCTTTCCTATCTGCATTTTCGTATCCTCCCTTTCTTATTGGGTGACACCGTGTCATGTCGGGTGGGACACGCTGTCATGCGAGCCGGGTTTCTTGGGTGACACCATGTCACCCGTGGGTTGCCTCCCCCATGACGTCGTGTCATGGGTCGAAGAGCGAGGGGTCATGCCTCTTGGCCACGATATTGAGAGCCTTCCTCACCGGCTCCTCGGTCACCTCGTAGCGCTTCGAGATCCGCCCGTTCGGCAGCCTCCACTCGCCAATCGCCTCGATGAGCCCGTCCTCCTCGAGCCTGCGCATGTCTCTGTTGACCTGGCGGACGCTGATTCCCAGGAACTCGGCGGTCCCGCGCCTGCTCTCCCAGAAGGACCCTCCGGTCTCCTTGCAGAAGCCGAATATGCGGGCATAGACGAGCAGCAGCGTCCCTTGGAGCCCCATCCCCTCCGTCATGAACCGGTAGACCTTCACGAACTCCGCCGCCTTCCCGTTGCCCTTATTGGCTCGACGACTGCCCATTGCCCGACCTCCCATCGCGGGCCAGCACCGTGTTGCTCATGAGCCAGTCGCGCAGGTCGTCCTTATGGATGAAGGCGCCCCTCTTCGAGTCGGGAAAGAGGCGGAATGGCATAGGGTCTTCCTCGCGCTCCATATAGGCATTGATCCTACGGGTGGTGATGTGGAGCATCTGGCACGTCTGGGCGATGGTGTAGTACTCCTCCGGAACGGTCCATACGAACAGCGGGTTCACGGGGATGCTGTTGTTAAGATCGATCATGACTGCTCTCCTCCTGCCCAGAGGGCGGATTCGACCAGCCGCCGAAGCGCCGTCTCGATGTCACCAGCCGGGTGTGTTTGAGCTACGGAGGCTGGCCGCACGTGGTCGGTCGTAGAGGGCTGACCAAGAGAGCATTTGGTGTCGTGGAGCCGCATGCCACTAGCCTGCGATTCCCTGTGTGAGCAAGGCGTCGAGGACGCGCTTGCTGATGCGAATGTTCCGTCCGATGCGCTTCTCCGGAAGGATGCCCCTGCCCACAAGCCGGTACACGGTCTTGCGGGAGATGTGGGCGTAGAGCTCGATGTCGCGCACGTCGAGCAGCAGGTCGGTACCTGCCGCTTCGGCAGCAGCGATGCGCGCGAGCCTCTCGTAGTCAGCCTCGTTTTGCGGGGAGAAGCGGTCCTCGCGGTGGGAGGGTCCGTCCTCCCCCGTGAATCCGTACGTGTATTGTTGGTGGGCCATGAGCGCCTCCGTCAATCAGGTGGACTGCCGTGGACGCATGGGGCCTGTCGGGGACTCCAGCGACCTCGGTTGAGGCGGTTATATGGCCAAGGGAGGGTTTCTCGCTCGTGCGGGCGTCGAATAACTTGCTGTAAGTTGCTCTAAGTTGCTCGTCCACAGAATCGCTACGTTTTGGACGGGCGGCAGTATGGGAGGCCGCGCGGCATGGGCGATGGGCCGAGGAGTCTGGGTGCCCACAAGCCCCCAGGTCCGTCACGACAGCGATCAGACGCACCTCGGCAACGAGTTGCCTATGCCTTCGCTCAGTCTCTCCATGCTCGATCATCTCCTCGCCGCCGCGGCGGCAAGCGACACTCGGCAGGCCCAGGCGCGAGGCTGAGAGCGCCTATGGGACTGGCTTAGCTGTTAGGTTACAGGTGGGGGTGGACACAAATTTGCATATGAAACCCGCCTAGGTGCATAGCGGGACATTGGGGTACCGTTAGCGCTGTCGCCAGGCCTTCGGCATACCGTTCACCGATTCGCCGTACCTCGAACACGTGGTCGGTTTTGTTGGCTGGACCGATTTTTGGGAATCGGCTGGACTGCGCATAAAAATAGCCGCTCTACCTGCGGCTGCATTACTTTCTTGGGTATTCTGCATTACCCGGATCAGGTTCCTGGGTCAGGGCCGCCCTCGGACGCGCGTCCGCTCTCCTAGGCCCAATCTCAGCCGGCGTGCGCCAGCCCCCCGTTGTCGTTAGGTAGTGTAGCACGCACGCAGGCAAGAGGGACGGGCGCGGGGGCTCTTCTCGTCATCCCGCCCCCTCGTTCATCGCGCTCATCCGACCGCTTCTCGCCCGATTTGGCCCTCCGCTGTGGTCGTCTGGACGCGATGAACGCAAATGGGGGACGCGGGCGGAAGGGGCAGCCACACGAAAGGGCGTCAAACGGCGATAAGGACGGCGCCGGCCACCACGGCGAGCCCCGCCGCGGTGCAGCACGCGTCGACGATGCCGTCGGTCTTGCAGAGCCCCAGGCAAAAGCCGTGCCGAACGGGCCAGAGCAGCCGAATCGGCCGGTGGTTGAAGAGGTCGAGGACAAGGTGGGAGGCAAGGCCGGCCGCGAGCGCCGGGGCGAGCGGCGGGCAGGCCAGGCGGGTCGCGGCGGAAAATCCCACGAGCGCCAGAAGCGAGTGCGAGAAGGACCGGTGGGCTGAGAGCCGCGCCGCGCAGCAGAGCGCGGCAAAGGCCACAGCCCCGAGTGCGATGGACTCGAGCCCGGCCTGCGCGGCGCGCCGTGCGAGCGGCCAGCCCGCAGTCGCGTCCAAGCAGATGGCAAGGACAAGCAGCGCCACGGCCGCCACGCGCGCGAGCCGGTCACGCAGCGGATGCGCGCTGTTGCGAACGTCGAGGTCGGGAAGCGTTCCTCCGAGCGCCCCGCCCGCCGCGGCCGCCGCGAGTTCCGTCACCGCGACAGGCCATCCGAGCGCCGACGCCGCGGCGACTCCCGCGGCGGCGCCCACGATGACGTGCGTCCTCCCGGTCACGTGCTCCCCGTTCTTCTCGGTGCCCGGCGCCCTACGCCTCCGCGCTCACGCCGAGCTCGCGGCAGAGGATCCGCGCCGCGACGCCCGCCGCGAGCGCGCAGTGGTCCTGGCACTGGGAGACGCGCTCGGGGCTCGCCCACTCCATGCCGCGGGTGAGCACGCGGCAGCAGGTGGCGTGTCGCGCCGTGCCGTCGCGAAAGGCGTCGTGAAGCTCCGCCGCGAGCGGCTTGGCGCGCTCCTTGGTGCCCGTCATGAGGCCGAGAAACGCAACGCCCCCGGCGAGCGCGCCGCAGATGCAGCCCGAGCCGCCGATGCCCGCGCCCATGCCGGCGCCCACGGCCACCACGGAGCGCGGGAAGTCCGGCTCGAAGGCGTCCCAGAGTGCCGCGATGACGGACTCGCCGCAGTTCATGTGGTCCGGGCCGGGCTGGTTGTTGCTCCTTGCGGCGGCCTCGACGGCCGCAATGCTCACGCTGTCACGCATGGCTCCCCCTCACGTCGAAGTCACGTCGATTCTAGCAAGGGTGTAAATTGGGGACAGTCCCCAATTTACAGACGAAGGAAAGGGGCGTCCCGTGAAGATCTTTGCCTATTCGCTGCGGCCGTATGACGAGCTGGGGTACCTCGACGCCCTGAGCCGGGAGCTCGGCTTCGAGTACGACTGGACGCCCGACTACCCCACGCTCGAGAACGCCGGGCTCGCCGCCGGGGCGGACGCGCTCTGCATCATCACCAACCCCATGACGGCCCCGCTGCTTGACCGCTACCACGAGCTGGGGGTTCGCGGCATCGCCACGCGCTCGATCGGATACGACCACATCGACGTGGCCCATGCCCGCGAGCTGGGCATCCGCGTGGCGCACGCGGCATATCCCCCCGAGGGAGTTGCCGACTACACGATCATGCTGATGCTCATGGCCCTGCGAAAGATCAAGCTCGTCCAGCGCCACGCGGCGGCTCAGGACTTCACCCTCGAGGGCAAGATCGGCCGCTCGCTCGGAAGCTGCACGGTGGGCGTGGTGGGCACGGGCGCCATCGGCACCTGCGTAGCACGGGAGCTCCAGGGCTTTGGCTGCCGCGTGCTCGCGTGCGACCCCGTCGTGAAGAACGAGCTCGCCGGGCTCGTCGAGTACGTGGCCCTGCCGGAGCTCCTCGCCACGTCAGACGTGGTAACGCTCCACGCGCCGGGCCTGCCCGAGAACCACCACATGATCGGCGCGGCGGAGCTTGGCCTCATGAAACCGGGCGCCATCCTGGTGAACGCAGCGCGCGGCAGCCTCGTGGACACGGGGGCGCTGCTCGACGCGCTCGAGTCCGGACATCTGGGAGGCGCTGCGCTGGACACCATCGAGCACGAGGCCAACCTCTACTACCTGGACCGAAGCCGCGACGTCCTGCCCAACCGGGACCGCGCCGCCCTCATGGCCCTGTCCAACGTCATCGTGACGCCCCACATGGCGTTCTACACCGCCGAGGACGTGGAGGGCATGGTCCGCAGCAACGTGGAGGCGCTTCTGGCCTTCGCGGCGGGAGGAGACACGCCCTACGAGGTGCGCTAGGCGGACGAGCCGTTTTTGCCAAAATCCCTGGCGATTGGGCATGATCTTTGATGCCCGGAACGGAACCGGGCGCCATCAGGTGCGCGAATTAAAGCCCCGCTTGTCCTTCTCGCCAGATCTCATGAGCGATTGGGCAACACTCTTGATTACGCCCGCTATTTATATAAAAGGTGCTACCCAATCGCCAGGGAATTTTGCTAGAGCGGGGCTCGGCGGTGCAAGGTTCGGCAAGAGCGGGGCTCAGCGGAGGCCCAACGGTTCCGCCCCACCTGGGCGATAAGAACGGGCGGGAAAGGCCCTGGCTCCACGGCGCGGGGCCGCGACGGACATGCGCCGCCGCGGCCCCGACGTCGAGCTTCCTAAGCTTCAGGGCTACGTATCTAAGTTTCCGGGGACCTACTCGTCGTCCTCGGGGGCGTCCTTCTCGTCCTTCTCATCCCTCTTGGAGGGGGCTGCCCTGCGCGAGCGCTGCTCGATCTCCTCGGGCGTGAGGACGTCCTCGATGCGCAGGTTGACGCCCGCGACCTCGAGGCCCGTCATGCCGGTGACCTGCTTCACCACGGCGCGCTTGACGTCCTCGAAGACCTGCGGGGCGTAGGCGCCGTACTCGATGAGCACGGAGATGTTCACGCGCACCGCGCTCTCGGGCGTCACCTCGACGGTCACGCCCTTGGTGGAGTCGCTCGCTCCAAAGGCGTCCTGGACGCGGTTGAACCAGCTGCCCTTCATCCCCACGACGCCGGGGACCTCGCGCATGGCGATGGCCACGATCTTCTCGATCACGCCGTTGGAGAAGGTGAGGGAGTCCTCGGAGTCGACGTCCTCGTCGTCCGTGAGGGCCTCGATGTCCGTGCCAGCGTCCGAGATCCTCGTGAGGTCTGTTTCCTCGCTCGCGGCGACGATCTCGTCCTTGGTGACGACCTGCTCGGCCGCGGTGCTCTCGCTGTTGCTCATGTCTCGCTCCTCGCTGCCGGGCGCCGCCCGGCGGACGTCGACTACCCTACTGGCTGTTCCTGTTGAAGAGGTGCCTCAGCGTGTTCACGATCTTGGGGTCGCCGTCGAGCGCCTGGCCGGCGGCCACGCCCACGAAGACGAAGACGGCTATCACCAGAAGCGGCCACGGCCCCACGACCAGGAACACGATGGCTGCCACGAGGCCTATGACGGCGCCCCAGAAGGCCCTCTCCTGTCCCGGGAAGCTGCGGCGCACCCAGGCGGAGAAGCGGCCCACGCCGTCGCGGAGGGCGTCGCCCACGGTGCGGCGGTCGTCCGTCGTCGCCCCGGAGGTCTCCGTGGCCGCGCCCCCGGACGCATCGACGGTCTCGGATGCCGCGCCCTTCTCGCCCACCGTGATCTTGGGCTTGTGGTTCTTCTCGTCCGCCATGGCTACGCCTCCTTCTCGGGCTCGCGCGGGGCGCTCATGGAGACCGTGATCTCGCTGGTGGCGGCCTCCTGCTTCTTTGCGGGCGCGGGCTCCTTGGCCGCGGGCTCCTTGGCCGCGGCGCCGGCACCGGCACCGGCCTCCACCTCGTCCTCACCACCGGCCAGGGTCACGGACTCGGGCTCCACGAACTCGAGGCTCACGTCCTCGACCTTGTCCCCGCACACGGCCGCCAGCCCGTCGACGAGCTCCTCGTGGAGCTCGGCGCCCTTGACCACCACGTCCACGGTCTCGTGCGGGAGCACGCGAACGTGCACGCGGATGTGCCCGCGGGCCTTGGCGTCCACGCGCACGCGCGAGGCGGTGCAGGTGCCGTCCGCCTCGACGATGTGCGATGCCTGGGCGGCGATGGCGTCGCGCGTGACGGAGATGACGCCGCCGTCGACGGTGGCGATCTCCACCGTGCGCACCGTGCGACGCGCGAAGAGGGCCCGGCCCAGCAGCACCAGCAGCCCCAGCGCGCTCATCGCCAGGCACGCCAGCACCGCCACGGCGTAGGGCTCCAGGTTGAGGAGCACCGAGGCCTCCTTGGTCCACGGGCCAAACCACGTGAGCGCCAGGGATGCCAGAGAGAAGGCGCAGGCAAGGACGAAGACCACCATGCACAGGCGCTTGAGTCCACTCATGCGAATCTCCAATCAGCCGGGGCTCGCGGGCTGCGCGGCGCCTCCCGCGGGCCACGTACCCTAGGATACCCCTTGGCCCGGACGAGAATCGCGCGGAGGCCGAGAAGGACGGTCGCCGCGCCGCTCCCCGCGAAGTTCGCGCCGCCCCGCACCGCCGTGCCGCTCGCCGCCGTGCCGCTCCCCGCCGCGGATGGCGAGGCAGGCGAAGAGCGCCCCCAGCACCGCCGAGGTGACGGACCCCAGAAGGATCGCGCACTTGGCGGCGACCGCCTCCTCCGGGGAGGAGAAGGCGAGCCCGGTGATGAGGATCGACATCGTGAAGCCCACGCCGCCCATGATGCCCACGGCCACGACCTGCGGCCAGTCCATGCCGCGCGGAAGGCGCGCGAAGCCCAGCCGCACGAGGAGCCAGGTCACGAGGATGATGCCCACGGGCTTGCCCAGCACGGCGCCGAGGAAGGCGCCGTGCGCCACCGGGCTTGCCAGGAGGGCCCCGAAGTTCTCCCCCACCAGGTGGAGCTCCGCGTTCACGAAGGCGAAGAGCGGCAGCACGAGGAAGTTCACGAAGACCGAGACGTAGCGCTCCGTGCGCTGGAGGGGCGGCGTCACGTGGTGCATCACGCGCTCGGTGCGCCAGGCCCGCTCCGTGAAGTCGTGCTGGCCGAGGACGTGGTGCTCGTCGTCGTAGGTGTCGTCGAGGTCGTGGGCGCGGTGCTCGAGCCAGCTGCCGAGCTCGGAGAGCCTCACGTCGGAGCGGCTGGGCAGGGCGAAGGCCAGGATGACGCCGGCCAGCGTGGCGTGGATGCCCGAGTTGAACATGCACGCCCAGAGGACGAGCCCGAGCGCCGCGTACGGCGCCACGGAGTACACGCGGGCGCGGTTGAGGGCGAGAAGGGCGCCCACGAGCGCGAGCGACGCCGCGCACCAGGGGAGGTCCGGCGCCTGCCCGTAGAAGAGCGCGATCACCACGATGGCGAGGATGTCGTCCGCGATGGCGAGCGTCTGGAAGAACACCTTGGTCGCGGGCGAGATGCGGTCCCTCAGGAGGGACACCACGCCCAGCGCGAAGGCGATGTCCGTGGCGATGGGCACCGCCCAGCCGCGGGGCGAGCCGCCCTCGGCGAGGTTGACCGCGAGGTAGATGAGGGCGGGCACGCAGACGCCGCCCACGGCCGCGAGCATGGGGAGCATGGCCTGGCGGGGGCGCCGCAGCTGGCCCACCGTGGTCTCGTACTTGAGCTCGATGCCCACGAGCAGGAAGAAGACCGCCATGAGGAAGTCGTTCACGGACTGCTCCACGGTGAGCGAGACCGTGAGGCGGCCCACGCCCACCACGAGCGGCAGCCCGAGCAGGTACTCGATGCCCTCGTAGAGCGGCGTGTTGGCAACGATGAGGGCGAGGACGGCGGCCGCCACCATGACCGCGGCGGCAACGGTGCCGTTGCCCGTCACGGCGGAGAGCGCGCTTCTGCGCTCCAGGCGCCGGACGACCGCGGGCTCCTCGAAGATGGCCCCGGGGCGCAACATGCTCACACGCCCCTCTCGCCCAGGAGCAGCGTCTGCTCCACGGCGACCTTCGCGGCGAGCGCGTCGATCGCGGCCTGGAGGACGCGCGCGAGATCGGGGGCCGCCAGGTCGCCCGAGCGGTCGAGGAGCTCGAGCATGGGGACAGGGGCCGGGGCGAGGTCCTTCTCGGCGTCCCCGCCCTGGGCATCTTCACCCTGGGCGTCGTCCCCCTCCCCCGCCGCGTACGAGAAGCGCGCGGCGAGCGACCGCTCCAGCGCCTCGCAGGAGCGGTCGTAGAGGGACTCGAGGTCGAGCTCCGAGGTCCAGATCATGGCGGCCAGCGTGGTGACCTGTGCGATGGAGAAGACGCGCTTGAGCGCGCACACGAAGAGCAGGGCCGCAACGTGCCGGCGGGTGTAGCGCTTCTTGTGCGGCGCCGGGATCACGCCCTGCTTGACGTAGTTGTTCACCATCGACCCCGTGACGAGGGTCTCGCCGGGAACCTCCATGAACTCGAGCTCCTGCGAGACCAGCGTGAGGAGCTGGTCCAGGTAGAGCTCTATGCGGGGCATCTCGCGGATGCGCGAGAGGTGCACCGAGCGCATGCGCTCGGCGAGCTCGCGACGCTGGCCGTCCGTGACGCGCACGGGCGCCAGTGCCCTGTTCTTCTCGGCCACGCCGCTCACCTCCGTAGTATCTCCAGAAACGGATTATCTAGTATTCAAAACCATGTGAAAGGGCTATATTCATCCCACCATCATAATGACCGGGGCGCCCAGCGTCACGTCACGAGGGGGACTCATGAACGAGCAGCGCATCGCCGTCATCACCGACTCCGGGACCGACACGCCGGCGGCCTTTGCCGCCGAGCACGACGTGCGCGTGATTCCGCTGCGCATCAACTACTCGGACGGCTCGACGTACGAGAACGGCGTGGACATCACGGCAGAGGAGGTCGTCGAGCGCTTTGCCGAGGAGATTCCCTCCACGTCGCTCCCCTCCCCCATGAAGATCCGCGACACGCTGGAGCAGGCACGCCGCGACGGCTACACCGGCGCCGTGGTGGTGACCATCTCCTCAGGGCTCTCCGCCACCTTCGAGACCATCGGCATGGTGGCGCGCCAGATGGAGGACTTCCCCGTGGTCATGGTGGACACCAAGAGCATCGGCATCGCGGCCGGCTTCGTGGTGATGGAGGCCGTGCGCCAGATCGAGGCGGGCATGCCGCTCGAGCGCCTGGGCAGCGTGCTCACCGCGGTGAGCGAGCGGGTGCGCGTGTTCTTCTCCGTCCAGAAGCTGGACTTCCTGCGCAAGGGCGGCCGCATCAGCGAGGCCGTCTACCGCGTGGGCTCCGTCCTCAACATCAAGCCCGTCCTCACCTGCAGCCCCGAGGGCAAGTACGTCATCGAGAAGAAGGCGCGCGGGTGGCAGCGCGCGCTGGACACGCAGATCTCGCTCGTGGCCGAACAGGCGGCGCGCTGGCCGCAGGTGCGCCTGGCGGTGTGCACGTACGACCCGGCGCTGCGCGAGGAGCTTGTGCCGCGTCTGCGCGAGCGCGTGGGCAACGCGGTGGAGATCCTGACGACCGGCCTCTCCGCCGACCTGCTGGTTCACACGGGCCCCACGCTCGTGGGCATGGGCGTGCAGGGGATCTAGCGGCGGTCCGGCGGCGGTCCGGCGGCACGGGCAGAACGCGCTTGTCCGTTTTTTCCGAATCCCGAGCTACGCGTGGCGAGAAGAACGCGTAGCCCGGGATTTCTCGTCTTTTGGCGACAAACGCTTTTAAACCACTTTGGAGATGGGGGTCACGCCGCGGCGCGCCTCCTCTCCCAGTAGCCCATGTCGTAG